>JBDRFW010000133.1:0-32062 GCA_043818415.1 Chloroflexota bacterium
CATGGTATCCTCGGAGGGGAGCTGCGCCACCTACTACCATTACGGAAGTGATAACTTAAGGGGCGTTTAAGAGGGGCGAAGCCCCTCAAGCAGAAAAAGTCATTGCGAGGAGCGCAGCGACGAAGCAATCTCAAAACATTTATAGAGATTGCTTCGCCTTCGGCTCGCAATGACAAATTAGAAAAACAGAGGGAGACACAGAAGGTGAGGTCCAAAAAATATCCCGACATTGTCATTCCCGCGAAAGCGGGAATCCAGGGGGAGGGGATACTGGATGCCGGGTCAAGCCCGGCATGACAATGATGAAGAAAGATAAAATATGAATGAAGAGAAAATCCTCTTAGCCCACGGCAGCGGCGGCAAGCTCAGCCACGACCTCATCGAAAAGGACCTGCTGCCGGACCTGGCCAACCCCATCCTCGATAAGCTGGAAGACTCCGCCGTCTTTGAGGTCAGCGGGCGCCTGGCCTTCACCACGGACAGCTATACGGTCAACCCTATCTTCTTCCCCGGCGGGGACATTGGCAGGCTGGCCGTCTGCGGCACCGTCAACGACCTCGCCATGAGCGGCGCCCGCCCCTTATACCTCAGCCTCTCCTTCATCATCGAGGAAGGCCTGCCCGTGGCCGATTTAAAGAAAATAGTCGCTTCCATCCGGCAGGCTGCCGACGAGGCCGGGGTGAAAATCGTCACCGGCGATACCAAGGTGGTCAACCAGGGCAGCGCCGATAAGCTCTTCATCAATACTGCGGGGGTCGGCACCGTGCCGGACGGGGTAAATATCTCCGCCGCTAATGCCCGGCCCGGCGATATGGTTATTATCAGCGGCAATATCGGCGACCACGGCATCGCCGTGATGAGCCAGCGCGAGGGAATCCGGTTCCGTACCCCTGTTCCCTCTGACTGCGCCCCGCTGAACGGGCTGGTGGCAGCGATGCTGGCCGCTTCGGCGGATATCCGTTGCCTGCGCGACCCCACCCGCGGCGGGCTGGCCACCACCCTTAACGACTTCGCGGTGGCGTCGAAGGTCGGTATCATCATTGAAGAAGATAAAGTCCCGGTGGACCGGGCGGTGCTGGCCGCCTGCGAGATGCTGGGGTTCGACCCCCTTTACATCGCCAACGAGGGCAAGCTGGCGGCGGTGGTCGCCCCGGAAGCGGCCGAGCGCATCCTGGCCGCCATGAAACAGGAGCGGTACGGGCAGCAGGCCGCCGTCATCGGGGAGGTGGTTGCGGAGCACCCCGGCCGGGTGATAATGAAGACCGTTCTGGGGGCGTCGCGCATCGTGGACATGCCCGTCGGCGAGCTGCTGCCGAGAATATGTTAGCACTCAGTTGTACGGACCGGTAAAATATATTTTACGATTGTCATTCCAGCGAAAGCTGGAATCCAGTGCTGGCGCAGGGAAATTTCAATTCCGTTTCTGGATTCTGGCCTTCGCCAGAATGACGTACTCTGCGAGGAGATACAGTGTCATCATCCATTGATAATCAGCCCACAATAGATGCCCCACCGCGCGTCGTGGTGGTGGGCGTGGGCAACCTGCTGCTCAGGGACGAGGGCATCGGCATCCATGCCGTCAAGGCCCTCCAGGAAATGGACCTCCCGCCGGACGTGAAAATCATCGACGGCGGGACATCGCCGGACCTGATTGCCTATACCCGGGTCGGCGATAAGCTGATTATCGTCGACGCGGCGAAGGCCGGCGGGGAGCCGGGGGCGATTTACCGCTTCCGCCCCGGGGACCTGACCGGGGAAAAGGGCGGCTTGGCCTCGGCCCACGAGCTGGGCGTGGAGCATAACCTCAAGCTGATGTCCCTGACCGGCAACGAACCGCGGGAGACCGTCATCATCGGCATCGAGCCCAAGGAAATCGACTGGGGCACGGAGCTTTCCCCGGAGCTACAGCGGAAGGTGCCGGAAATCGTCAAAGTAGTCCTCCGGGAAATCGGGACTCCGTAGACAATCAGGCCGGACACGAGTATAATTACGGGTGGGTCAATGCAGAGGTAGGAGGTATATCTGATGTTCGGTCGTGGCTTTGGACCGTTGGAAATTGGACTGATACTGGTGATCATTCTTATCGTCTTCGGCGTGGGGAAACTGCCGTCGGTCGGCAGTGCCATTGGCAAGGGGCTGCGGTCGTTCAAGAAGGCACAGTCCGGCGAGGAGGAGGAAGAAGAGGAAGAAGAAGCCCCTAAGCCCCGTAAGACCACCCGCAAGAAGGTCGTCAAGAGCTGACCGCCGCCGTACCGGAATCAAACCACCGCTGTCTCCTTCCTTAACGCCCTGTGGAGGCAGCGCGGAAAAGGTGAGGGATGGGATTTCTCGGCATTGGTTCATGGGAAATACTGCTGATTCTCATTTTAGCGCTGATAATACTGGGACCAGGCAAGCTGACCGATTTCGCCCGCACCCTGGGGAAAACGGTCAGGGCCATCCGGAAGGCCAGCGCCGACCTCACCACCGCCGTTACCCGCGAGATTGAAGAAGCCAAGAAAGCGCCACTGGATTCGCCCCCCCTTAAAGAACGCAGCCACCTGGCGCCGAAGGCCGTGAGCGCTCCGCAGACCAAAAAAGAGACGACCGAGACCGCGGACGAGGAGAGGCTGCACGGTTAAGATGTCTGAGCCCGAACCGAGACTATCTCTCCTCGGCCACTTCCAGGAACTGCGCCGACGCCTCATCCGGAGCGTTATCGCCGTCGCTATCGGCGTGGTAATCTCCCTTATTTTTTACGAGTGGATTTTCTACATCATGATTCTGCCCGCCGAGGGCATCGAGCTCGTCTTCATCGAAATGACGGAGATGGTTGGCACCATCATGAAGGTGGGCCTCGCCGGCGGCCTCATCCTGGCCATGCCCTACATCACCGTGCAGGCAATCCTCTTCATCCGCCCGGCCCTCACCCGGCGGGAGGCGAGGTACGTGTACCTTACCCTGCCCTGGATAACGATTATGTTCCTGGGGGGTGTGGTCTTTGGCTACTTTGTCCTGATTCCCCCGGCCGTCCGGTTCCTGCTGACCTTTGGCGCCGATATCGCCACCCCCCAGATAAAAATCGGGAATTACATCGGCATCATCACCCGGCTGCTGCTGGCCATCGGGCTGATCTTCGAGATGCCGGTGGTGACCACCTTCCTGGCCAGGATAGGTATCATCAAGCCCCACTGGCTCTCCGACCGCAGGAAGATAGCCATCATCGGCGCCTTTGTCCTGGCCGCCATCATCACCCCCACCTTCGACCCCATCAACCAGACCCTGGTGGCGGTGCCGCTGATTATCCTCTACGAGATGAGCATCTGGCTGGCGAAGCTGGCATACCGCCGCAAAGAAGAGACGCCGGCCGGGCCTTGATGCGGCCGGACGGGTTGGGATATATTTATACAGACTGTACGGGAGCGGATGAGTCCCGGTGGGCTTCGCGGACTTCAAATCCGTTGGGGGGCAGTTATGCTGTCTTCGGTGGGTTCGACTCCCATGCGCTCCCGCCAGAGCATTCTTCTAGTTCCGGCTGTAATCGGCGCGAGGCAGCGCTACCCAGTTGACGGAGCACGTTACGGATGACTGCCGGACGACTTCCTCGGTGATGACCAGCTCGGGGCCGTCCGGCGTATCGTAGGCGTCCAGGCTGATTTGACGCACCTTCGCGGCCAGCCGGGGGCCGACCACCAGCAGCGCCCGTCCCTCATCTTCGACGACCTCATCGCCCGGGGCCGCCGTGCCCGTGCCCAGGCCGAGCTTTCCCCGGCCCCGGTCCATGATACGCAAGCTCACCCCGGGACCCTCTTTCTCCGCCGCCAGCAGTCGCTTCAGTTCCTCTTTAGCCCGCCGGGTCACGTACACCATGTTACACACTCCCGTTTTTTGAAATTTTTGGCCAATTTATATTTTACGCCTCGCAGCGGTCCGCGTATATGGCTCTTTAGTAACACCAGGAAGGTTATTTTTGTAATCATATAGAGACGGACGGGCCCAAATTGGGTAGGGACACCCATTTAAAATGGTAGACGCATGGATGTACCCGCCGGGGCTATTGCCTATACTGGAAAATAATGCATAAGCCGAAAGGTCCGACCATCACCTATATGCCGGAATCGTCCATCGGCGGTTGGGCTAAAAGCACACGCCTGGCCCTCGACCTGACCCGGCCGCAGCTGGCCGCCATGACCGGCGTGGACCCGCATGACATCGAGCTGTTCGAGAATAACCTGCCGGTATCGGTGGAGGTCCGGCGGCGGCTGGTCAAGGAGCTCTCGGCGATACGGGACAATCACTAGACCGCCGGCGGTATGGTGGGGAGAAATTTGAAATGTTCGTCTTCAGATACCTGGCAAGCTTTACCTACTGGATGCTCGATATCCTGTCTAACCGCTTGTGCTTCCGGTAGCCCCGGCGAGGAGTTTACATGGCGGAGATAATGCCCGTCGGCGGCAGTTCCGGGATGAGCCGCAAGGACCCGGCCGCCGGCGTCCAGAAGGTCATTGCCGTGCTTATCGGCGCGGGGATGCTGGTTGACTACATTCAGATGCTGGTGTACCAGAACGGCAGCCCCCGGGCGCTGGCCCGGCACGGCGGCGATGGCGGGCACATGACTCTTTTCGTGCTGGCCAATGATGAATACCTGACCGGCATCACCGGCCGCCACGGGGAATACATCGACTCTCTCACGCTGCACACCAATAAGAGGACTTCCCCGCGGTTCGGCGGGCATGGCGGCGAAAGGGAATACTCCATCTTTGCCGCCGAGGGTGATCAGATAGTCGGGCTATGGTCCCGCTCGGACACCTTCGTCAACGCTATCGGCGTGGTCACGGCGCCGGCACCGCGAAGCGCCAGGTTTTAAAGACAGCAAACTTGCCTTCGCCTAGGAGCGGACCAGCTCCAGCCCCTTGACGGGAACGGTACTCTGGTGCCGGAGCGCCGGTGCGGGCCCGGGCCCGGAGATTCTCTGAAAAGTCTGGGAACAGGCCTTCAGCCTTTCCAGGAGCGAATAAAGCTCTTTCTCGGCGTCAACCAGGTGCGCTTCGGCGGTCTTGAAGTTTGACGCCGCCAGTTTGAAATATCCATCCGTATCCAGCATATCTTCTTCTTCCTTCCTGGAGATTACATCCTGAATCTGACTTTCAGTTCCGGGGGAATCTTGAAATTCCGCCGGGAGCCGGGCTGAGGACCACCAGCGGCTGTTTCCAGCCGTCGGTCATGGATAAACCGGCCTCACCCTTTCTTATCTCCGCCAGGCGGTCCAGGCAGCCTTCCAGCTCCATGACCGCGACGTGCAGGTTGGCCGCGGCGTCATCGAGGTACGCCTCGGCGATGCGCCAGTTCAGCGCGGAAAGCTCCAGTTTATTGGCGACCTGCTGCATCGTTATTTCTCCGCCTACACTTCACAGATGACCAGCTCGGCACCCCCGGGGGTGTCATCCACGTCGAGGATAACCCGGTGAAGTCGGGAGGCCAGACCGGACTCCACCACCAGCAGCCTGATACCCTGGTACTCCACCGCCTGGTCGTTCTGCCCCTCGATGTCCACACCCAGTCCCAGCTTTCCCCGGTCCCTCTCCAGCAGGCGCAGGCGCGCCCCGGGCCAGTCCACCTTAGCCTCGAGCAGCCTCTTCAGTTCCAGTTTAGCCTGCTCCGTCACCTGTATCATGCCATATTCCCCGCTTGAAATAAGACCATTTTAATTTTAGGTGTAATAAAAGTGGCTGTATATGGCTCTTTAGTCACGTTGGGAATAGTATATTTCGGGGGTACGACCGCCACGTGAGCCCGGTCCCACGTCTGAACGAAAGGTAAAGTCCCCCCTCCCGAAGGTACTAAAGTACGGGTTGTCAAATAAATCTATAGTACCATCTAGCTATACCAAGATTGACGTAAAGAGGCTAGAATATATAGAGGCGCGAGTAGGCCTGTCAAAATATGCCCGGTAGCCGATATCAGAAGGTTAGTTCTTATGGCTAAAGCGGACACCGAATCACAATTCAAAAACGACGAATTCACGCGGATTTTCGACGAGTACCGCGCCAAGATAGACGAGATTACCCGCAAGGCGGAGAGGAATCTCAAGCCCGTTGACGGGGCGCCCGTCGACGAAGAAGAACTAGACGTTGAAATTCCGGGGGAGGCCGAGCCGGAGATACAGCCGCCGGCGCAAGTACGCGCCGAGATAGCCCGCCTGCCGGAAAAAGAGGCCGCCAGGATTATCGAGGATGCTAAACTCCAGGCGCAGCGGATAATCGACGAAGCGGAGGAAAAGGCCCGCAAAGAAGCCAAGAAACGGACCCAGGCGCAGGTCAATAAAATCGTGGAGCGGACCAAGAAAGAGGCCGAGGAAATCATCACCCAGGCCAAACACATCGCCGAAAAGGAGAGGGGAGGCGCCCTCGCCTCTTCCAAGCGCGAGGCCGAGCACCTCATCAAGGAGATTACCGAGAAGTGCCGCCAGGAGACCCAGGCGCAGTCGGCCCGGGTGGTCGCCGAGGCGCGGGACGAAGCGGAAAAGATGCTGGGCGACGTCATGGAGAGCAGCCGGGAAATCAGCCGGCTGGTGGCGGAAATCGGCAAGAGGGCCTCGGACACGATACAGGAGTTCGAGACCCGTCTGAAGGCGGAGACCGCCGAGCTGGCCGCCGCCATCGCCGCGGCCCAGCAGAAGCTGGACCAGGTCTCCGCGGTAACCGTCGAGGAAGAAGAGACCAGCGCCGCGGCCGCCAGCAAGATTAAAGAGCTGGACCGCGACCTTACCCTGTCCGTGCGGCTGAAGGGCGAGCAGACCAAGGGCCACAACGGCAACGCGCCGCTTTTCACCGGCCAAGTGGAGCTGAAGGCCCTGTCGCCGTCGTTTGACTTCCGCTATTTGAAGAGCCTGAAAACCCACCTCTCCCGCATCCCCAGCATCAAGTACCTCCAGGAGTACGCCTCCGAGAAGGAAATGACGGTGCTGTTCGACGTCCGGGAGCCCCTGCCGCTGCTCGATATTCTCAAGGATATCCCCTGGGTCGAGGAGATAGTGGACGAGGCCGACGGCCTCGCCATGGTGCTCAAGAGCCATCCGTAAGCCCGTCCGGCGTCCCTTAAATCCCTCTTTACCCCTCCTCCCGGCGACTACTGAAAGTCGGCGCGTCTCTACCGCCTCTCTGGTAAAACCGAACGGTATCATGTATCATGTATCATGGTCTTATATCCTGTAAACGGAGGTACAGGCACCATGAAGATTAAAGAAATCAGCAGGATTAAGGGGAGGCAGGTTATCACGGTCAGGGCTGATGCCACCCTGGCGGAGGCGATTGAGAAGCTGGTCAACAACCGGATTGGCGCCATGCCCGCCATCGACGCCAAAGGGACACCGGTTGGAATTATATCGGAAAGAGACATCCTGAAGTGGCTTCATAAAGGTAGCGCGGATGTCCGCAGCGCCCGGGTTAAAGACATCATGACCACCGAGGTCATCGTGGGCGACCCCGAGGACGACATCGAGAATATCCTCAAGACGATGACGGAGAGGGGGGTCCGGCACCTGCCGGTCATGTCCGGCGCTTCCCTGGTGGGCATACTTTCCCTGAGGGATGTGATTCAGGAGCGGCTCACCGAGTGTGATTCGCAGGTGCGCTACCTGAATGACTATATCGCCGGGGGCTATACCTAGTCTCTGCCACCACCCCGTAGCCGGGGGCGCTTATCTATCAGGCGGCCGGTCCTCCGGCCTGACGAGGAATACGGGCACCCTGGCCGCGTGGAGAATCTCGTCCGCCACGCTGCCCCGCACCCAGCGGTGAATCCCGGAGAACCCGTGGGTCGCCATGATGATAAGGTCGACGTTACTCTTGCCGACGTATTCCGCGATGGTTTTCGCCGGCTTCCCCACCAGCACCTCCGCCCTAACCTTGAGGCCGGTCTTCTGGAACCCGGGTGCCAGCTCGTTCAGGTAGTCCCTGGCCAGCTTGGCGGCGTCCTGCTCGATACGCTCCCGCTCCTCCGGGATGATACTGCCTTCAAGCTCGCCCGGTATATGGAGGTGCTCCACGACGCGCAGCAACACCAGCTCATTAACGTCGGACACCTTTATAAACCACTTCACGTACTGCAGCACGCACTCGGCCAGGTCCGAACCGTCCAGCGGGACAAGTATCTTGGTGTACATCTTCCGTCCTCTCTATCGTGATTAAATTGTTGGCCGGTGTCAGTCCCCCGGTTTATTGCCGAAATACACCTTGGTATGCGGCCAGGGTATCTCGATACCCGCCTTGTCAAACTCTCTCTTGAGGCGCAGCCGCAGCTGACCCATGACATTCCACTGCTCCAGCGGCTTGACGTCCCCGATAATCTTGATATCTATACCGGAATCGCCCAGCTTGTCTACCCTCAGCACCTGGGGCACCGTGCGGAATACCTTGGCCCATTTCTCTTCCTCGGCCATCTCCTTGCAGACGCGGTTGATGACCTCGATGGCGAAATCGAGGTCGGTGCCGTAGGACACCGAGACGTTAAGATTGACCCGGGCGAAGTGCCGTGAATAGTTAGAGGCCACCCTTATCTCGCCGTTGGGCACGTGGTGCACGATGCCGTCGAGGTCGCGCAGCACCGTCTTCCTCAGGTTTATCTCCTCCACCAGGCCGGCCACGTCGGCCACCTTGGCGACGTCACCCACGCGGTACTGGTTCTCCATCAGGATAAAGACGCCGGCGATGAGGTCCCTTATCAGGTACTGGGCGCCGAAGCCGACGGCGATACCGATGATGCCGAAGCCTGCCAGGATAGGGCCGATGTTTACCTTCAGCTCCGATAAAATCATGAAGATGACCAGCAAAATAATCATGATTCTGGCCAGTCCCAGGAAGACGCCCTGGAGAGTATCGGCCCGCCGTTTGAGTCCCTCCCGGCTTTCCCCCCGCACCGGCCGGGACATGACGCGGCGCACCAGCGGCGGGATGGTCTGCTTGACGACAATCCAGAACACAATCCCCACCACGAGGATGATGATGACCGTGATGCCGTGCGCCAGGAACCACTCCTGTATCATATCCGGGACGACCAGAGTACGGGTGCCCTCGCGGGCCAGGGCGACGGCGACGAAGGCCAGCACCATGACCACCACGGCGATTCCCTCGATGGTCCAGAAGATGGCCGTGATATTTCCGAAGAACTTTTCGTGCCACTTCTCCGGCTCGATGCGGGAGATTAAATTACTGACCTTTTCATGGAAAAAGAGAAGCAGCACCACGGCGAGGCTGGCGAAAACCAGTATCAAGACACCATTATCGATAAACCATCCCCACATGGCAGGCACCCCCCTTTTTAGTGGTTAGAAACATTATACAACAAACGAAAAAGCATATCCTGCTTGACTATCCATTTGAACATGGCTGCCTATGCTTGAGGCCCGGTTAATTTTAATGTACACTGGTTAACCGGGTATGAAATAGAGGTGTACCATGAAAGTTTTAGTGGTTTATGACTCGCTATACGGGAATACGGAGGAAATCGCCAGGGCTATCGGCGGCGGTTTCACCGGTGAGGTTAAGGTACTCCGCGTGGGGGAAGTGAACCCTTCCGAAATAAAAGCGGTGGACCTTTTCATCGTCGGCTCCCCCACCCAGGCAGGCCGGGCGTCACCGGGGATGCGGGACTTCCTTAACAAAATCCCCGGGTCTTCTCTTGAAGGTATCAACGTGGCTGCGTTCGATACCAGGGTCCCGACGAAAATCGTCAAGGTCTTCGGCTATGCGGCGGGACGCATCGCCGGCAATCTGGAAGGAAAGGGCGGCACTCTCGTGGTGCCACCGGAAGGCTTTTTCGTGAAAGGCACCAAGGGCCCGCTGAAAGAGGGGGAGCTGGAACGGGCGGCGGTCTGGGCCAAAGGAATTGCCGGGAGCCAGCGGACTTAATACAGTACCCGGTCGTCGCCGACGCGGCGGGTTACCTTCTCCCGGTCGAGGTACTCCAGCAGGGCCTGGGCATACTTGCGGCTGGTGCCGAACATGTCCCGGACCTCCCCCAGGCTGACCTTGCCCTTCTCCCTGATGTGGGCCGTGACCCTGGCCGCCATTTCCTCGAAGGCTGCGGTGGAAAAAGCGATGTTATCGCTGACCTTCACCACCCTCCCCTGCCCGATGAGCATGTTGAGCAGGTCCGCCTCCGGGATGAGCTCGCCGGGGGGAGCGTAGGGGCTCTGCTCCAGCGACTTTAAAAAAGTATCTACTTTAGTCTGCTGTGCCGGGGTAAGTTTTACGCTGTGGTCCGGCAGGCGCAGAATGCCCCCCTCCTCGACCAGCACCCCCGTTTTAACGAGATTGGTGATGGCCGCCCCGGCCCGGCCGCCCAGCTTCAGCCGACCGCTCAGCTCGATTTTAGGCATGCCGCTGCGGGCCGGGAACCGGCGGTGGTACTCCGCCAGCGCCGCCGCCGCCTTCTCCCCGAGGCGTTCCCAGCCGGTCGAGGTGAACAGCAGGCGGCTGTCACCATCGCCCACCGCCACCACCCGCCCCCGGCGGACGATCTCCTCTATCAGCAGCCTGGCCTTATCGGCGGAGAGGTTGCCCCGTGCCGCCAGGGCGGCCGGCTCCAGCGGCTGCCGGGCCTCCAGCAGCGCCAGGATGACGTCCTCCTCGGAACCCTCCTCCTGGGCTCTCAGGTTTTGAATCACCTCCGGGCGGAACCGGCGCAGTCGCCGGGCCCGGGCATCGACGATACCGCCCCCGCCCAGCGTCTCCATCGGGGAGCGGATAATATAGCGGTCGCCCTTAATGGTCGCCACGGGACGGTCCAGGGCCAGCTGGGCCCAGGTGGCGGCGCCGGGCCGGAGCTCGTCGGCTTCCAGCAGGCGTACCCTGGCCATCGTCTCCGCCGCCCCGGTGTGAAAGCTGACCGTGGCGCCGTGACGCAACGGGCGCGGCAGGTAGGAAATGAGGCTGAGCTTCACCGTCACCAGGCGGGTGGGCACGAGCCATCCCGGCCGCGTCACGACGTAGCCCCGCTCCAGCTGGGAAGTGTTGACCCCCACCAGGTTGGCCGCCACCCGACTCCCCGGCTCGGCCGTCTCGATTTTCGCCTTGTGCGTCTGCAGCCCGCGGAGTCGGGACTTGAGGCCTTTAGGCACAATCTCCACCTCCTGCCCGACGGACAGCGTGCCGTCAATCAGCGTGCCGGTGACCACCGTGCCCGAGCCGGTCATGGTAAAGACGCGGTCGATTGGCAGGCGCGGCCGGCCGAGGTCGGGCCTCGGCCGGGTGGTCTCGAGCAGCCCGTCGATGGCGGCCAGCAGCTCCGGAAGTCCCTCGCCGTTGACCGCGGAGACGGCCACGACGGGCGCCCCGGCCAGGGCCGTCCCGGCGACTATCTCCTCGACCTCCATGCGGACCAGGCTCAACAGCTCGTCGTCCACCAGGTCCTTCTTGGTAACGACGACGATGCCCCGCCGCACCCCTATCAGGTCCAGGATGGCCAGGTGCTCGCGGGTCTGGGGCATCACCCCCTCGTTGGCGGCCACGATGAGCAGGGCCAGGTCGATGCCGCCCACCCCGGCCAGCATGTTCTTGACGAAGCGCTCGTGGCCGGGGACGTCGACGACCCCCACCTCGCGACCGGAGGGCAGCTTGAGCCAGGCGAAGCCGAGCTCGATGGTCATACCCCGCTCCTTCTCCTCCCGGAGGCGGTCGGGGTCTATCCCGGTCAGCGCCCGGACCAGCACCGATTTACCGTGGTCGATGTGACCGGCAGTACCCAGTACGAACATAACGGACTTCCTGGGAAGCTATTTAAGAATGTCGGCCAGGCTCTGCAAAGCCCTGACGACGATTTTGTCTTCTTCCGGCAGCACGGTGCGGGGGTCGAGGAGCAGCGCGTCCTCGCTGATGCGCCCGATGACCGGAGTCTCCTGGAGGCGCAGCCGCCGCCCGATAGCCGGGGCGGGGCTCTTTTTCCCGCCCCCCACTGCCACCAGGAACGTCGGCAGGCTGCCGCCGGGCAGGCTGCCGCCGCCCACCATGGTCTCGCCCGGCACCACCCGTGCCCCGCTACCCAGCGCCCTGGCCCAGCGCCCGGCCCGCCGCTCGATTTCCTCCGGCGGCGCGGCTATCATGCGCCAGACCGGTATTTTAGCGGTGGCTTCTTCCCTGAGATAGTGCTGCAGCGTCGCCACCAGGCCGGCCAGTCGGGTCTTGTCTATCCGCAGCGCCCGCGCCAGGGGGTGCCGCTTCAGCTTGTCCACGTATGACTTCTCCCCCACGATGATGCCCGCCTGCGGCCCTCCCACCAGCTTATCGCCGGAGAAAAAGGTCAGCGCGGCGCCGGCACGCACGCTCTGCTGTACCGTTGGCTCGTGGGCCAGCCCGAAGGCGGTGGTGTCCAGGAAGCAGCCGCTGCCGAGGTCGTCCAGCACGGGTAGGTCGTGCTTCTTGCCGATGGCCGCCAGCTCTTCGATGCCGACATCGCTGACGAACCCCACCACGCGGAAGTTGCTGGAGTGCACCCGGAGCAGCGCCGCCGTCCGCGGCGTAACCGCCTGCTCGTAGTCGGCAGGGTAGGTGCAGTTGGTCGTCCCCACCTCGACCAGCTTAGCGCCGCTCTGGCGCATGACGTCCGGTACCCGGAAGCCGCCCCCTATTTCTACCGCCTGACCGCGGGAGACGATGACCTCCCGGCGGCGGGCCAGGACGGTCAGGCCCAGCAGCACCGCGGCGGCATTGTTGTTGACCACCAGCCCCGCTTCGGCGCCGGTGAGCCGGCAGAGTATCTCCTCGACGTGGACGTGGCGGGAGCCCCGGGCGCCGCTCTCCAGGTTGAACTCCAGGTTGGAGTAGCCCCGGCTGACGGCGTCCATGGCCGCCAGGGTCGCCTCGCTGACCGGGGCGCGGCCCAGGTTGGTATGCAGTATCACCCCGGAGGCGTTGATGACGCGGCGCAGGCTCGGCCTCTCCAGCGAATCCACTCCGGCCAGCACCGCTTCAACGATTTTTTCCAGGGAAGCGCCCTTCTTCCCCGCCGCAATCGACCGCCGCTCGGTCTCCAGGCGCTCCCGGATAACGTCCACCAGCAGGTCGTGCGGGTACTCCTCGCCAAGTCGCACGATGCGCGCGTCGGCCAGCACCTTATCAACGCCGGGCAGCTTACGGAATTCCTTGTCCACCAGAGAATATTCTACTAAATCATGGAGGCAGTTTCAAAGTTGACACCTTTTCCGATACATGCTAGACTGGACATTGTCTACCAATTCAGTCAACAATACACCTATTTAATGTTGGCGCGCCATGCGGTAAAATAGGGTATAATAGTAAAAAGGGAACGCTGAAGTGTTCAAAACGCTGAGAGAAGATATCCGGACGGTATTTGAAAAGGACCCGGCCGCCAGGAGCGTGCTGGAGGTGCTTACCTGCTATCCCGGCCTGCACGCGTTGTGGTCGTACCGGGTGGCGAACTACCTGTGGCGGCACAAACTCCGGCTGATGGCCCGGCTCTGCTCGCACGTCACCCGCGCCTTCACGGGGATTGAAATCCACCCCGCCGCCACCATCGGGCGGCGGTTCTTCATCGACCACGGTTCCGGGGTGGTCATCGGCGAGACCGCGGAGATAGGCGACGACGTCCTGCTCTATCAGGGCGTGGTGCTGGGCGGTACCACCCTGGAAAAGAAGAAACGCCACCCCACCCTCGGCAACGGCGTGGAGATGGGCTCCGGCGCCATCGCCCTGGGGCCCATCAACATCGGCGACGGCGCCCGCATCGGCGCCGGCTCGGTGGTGATAAAATCGGCCCCGGCCGGGGTGACGGTGGTGGGCATCCCGGGGAGAATCGTCACCAAGACGGAGAAACCCACCATGGACCTGGAGCACGGCCGCCTGCCCGACCCCGTCGCCGAGGCCATCCGGCTGGTGTTGAAAGACCAGCAGAACCTGGAAGAGCGTCTGAAGCGACTGGAAGAAGCGAGCGGCGTGGCCGCCCCCCAGGACGAGTTGAAAGAGCAGCGAAGGGAAATCGAGCGGGAGTTCGCCGAGGGCGCCGGCATCTAGCGCCGCCGGCACCGTGGCCTGATACCACCCCGGCCATCAGGATGCCTGCTATTCCAAGACTACCCGCCGCATATTTACCGGATTATAACTAAAAAGCAGCATTGCAGAACATAAGGAGATGAGTATGGAAAAGTTCAGTCCCGTCGGCGAAAAGGATATTACCCGGGCCATCGTCAGCGAATTCTCCCGCCAGTTCGAAGAATACGTGGAGTCGGACTGTATCATCATCGGGGCCGGCCCCAGCGGGCTGATGGCCGGCCGCAATATCGCCCGGGCGGGGAAAAAGGTGCTCATCGTGGAACGGAACAACTACCTCGGGGGCGGCTTCTGGATTGGCGGCTACCTCATGAACAAGGTAACCATCCGGCACCCCGGGGAAAGGGTTTTAAAGGAGCTCGGCATCCCCTGCACCGAGGTCAAGGAAGGCCTCTTCGTGGCTGACGGGCCGCATGCCTGTTCCAAGCTCATCGCCGCCGCCTGCGATGCCGGCGTCAAGTTCGCCAACATGACCATCTTCGAAGACCTGATTTTGAGGGAGGACGGCCGGATCTGCGGTGCGGTCATCAACTGGACACCGATTACATCATTGCCCCGGGAGATAACCTGCGTCGACCCGGTAGCCATCGAGGCGCCGGTGCTGCTGGACGCCACCGGCCATGACGCCACGGTCGTCAGGAAGCTGGAGGAGCGGGGTCTCATCAAGGCCAAGGGGTTCGGGGCGATGTGGGTGGAGAGGTCGGAAGACCTTATCGTCGAGCACACCGGGGAGGCCTACCCCGGCCTGGTGGTCTCCGGCATGGCCGTGTCCACCCTTTACGGGCTGCCCCGGATGGGCCCGACCTTCGGCGGGATGCTGCTTTCCGGTGAAAAAGCCGCCGAGGTCATCCTGGAGAAACTCTCCTAGCCCGGCGGGAAGCAATGGCCATCATCCTCTACGATGAGGGGGCCGATAGCCTGGACATGGCCGGGATTGCCGACTACCTGCGACAGAAAACCGGAGAATCCGACATCGCAATTAAAGGCAGTCCCTTCGGCGGTCTTCCCGGGGACAGGGTGGAGGACTTTGCCGGCCGGTTCGCCGCCATCAAGGTCCCGGCGCTCGACCGGGAGCCGGACCCGGAACAGGAAGTCCTCTACGCCGAGATTGCCTACGAGGCAAGGAGACTCCGGGGACAGACCCGGTCCACGGGTATCGTCTATGACGGCTGGTACCTGCCCGGGCTGTACCGGGCGGCCATCCCCCGGGAGGAGCGTCACCCCGATGATATCAACATCGTTTTTACCAACCGGCTCTTCGGCACCTGGGATGAGAACAACCGCCGCTATCACCTGAGGACGAGTATCTACGGCCTGCCGTCGGTCATTTCCACCACCGGCATCGCGGAGGCGCCGGCCCTGCCCCGCGAATACTACCGTCTCAAGCAGCAGTACCTGGCCCTCGGGCGGGACATCTCCGAGCTCAAGGACCGGTTCGGCGGGCGCTTTATCGATTATAACGACGCGCGATTGACCGAGGTAGTCAAGGGATACGCCATGCAGGCGGTCTTTTACTCCCTGACCGGCGAGCCTTTCTGCGAGGACCGGGGCTGCCGCCTGTTCAACGCCCACTGGCAGGAAGACCTTATCTTCGCCCAGCTGGAGAGCGACTACGAGTTCTGCCCGTTCCACACGGAATTCCTGGAAAAACTGCGGCCAAGAGGAAACAGACGGTGACAATCCAGTTCCTGTTTACCTTCAAAGACTACCTTATCGACGTCCTGCCCTACCTGGTGCTGGGGTTCCTGCTCTCCGGCGTCATCAACGAGTTCGTCCCCTCCGGCTGGGTGGAGAGGCACCTCGGAGGGAAGGGGATAAAGCCGCTCATCTACTCCACGCTGGTGGGGACGCTCCTCCCTATCTGCTGCATCGGCTCCCTGCCGGTGGCCATCAGCCTCCGCCAGAAGGGCGCCCGCCTGGGGCCGGTATTGGCCTTCATGGTGGCTACCCCGGCCACCTCGCTCCCGGCGCTCCTGGTGAGCTATGGCCTGCTCGGTCTGAAGTTTACCGTCTATATCTTCTTCGCCGTCATTATCATGGCACTCATCACGGGCTTCATCGGCAACCTGTTCCGCGCCAATCCCGGGGCCCCGGAAGCCCTTGACGAGCACGCCGGCTGCCCGACCTGCGGGATGCAGGTAGAGACGGATAAGGCGATGAAGACGGAGCGCGATGGAAAAACCTATTATTTCTGCTGCGCCCACTGCCAGGATACTTTCGAAAGCGGCGAGCAGTCCGCCTCCCTGCGCCAGAAAATCGCCCACCGCCTCAGGCACGTCCTGAAATACGCCTTCGTGGACATGGTCCGGGACATCGGCCTGGAGATGCTGCTGGGCCTGGTGCTGGCGGCGCTGGTCGCCTCCGTTACCCCCATCGGCAACTTCGTCGGGGAATACTTCGGCGGCGGCCTGGCCTATCCTTTCAGCCTCGTCTTCGGCCTGATGATGTACATCTGCTCCACCGCCAGCGTCCCCCTTGTCCACGCCTTCCTCTCCCAGGGGATGAACGTCGGCGCCGGGATGGTCCTCCTCATGGTGGGGCCGGTGACCAGCTGGAGCACGATACTGGTCCTGAGAAAGCAGTTCGGCGGCCGGGTCTTGCTGGTCTACCTGGCGGTCATCAGCATCGTATCTTTGACTCTCGGCTATCTGTACTCCATAATATAAGTGGGAGACAATAAGTTGAGAGTAGTCGTCGCCATGAGCGGCGGGGTGGATTCGTCCGTCGCCGCCGCCCTGCTCAAAGAAGAAGGACACGAGGTCATCGGCGTGACCATGCAGCTCTGGCCGCGGGACACGGAGAACGGCCGCGGCTCAAAGGGCTGCTGCGGCCTGGAAGCCATCGACGACGCCCGCCGCGTTGCTTACAAGCTGGGCATCCCGCACTACGTCATGGACTTCCGGGAGGTCTTCGCCCGCCGCGTCATCGACGAGTTCGGCCGGGAGTACCGTACGGGCCGGACGCCCAATCCCTGCGTCCTGTGCAACCGCCGCATCAAGTTCGATGTCCTGCGGGAAAGGGCACGGGAGCTGGGGGCCGACTTCATCGCCACGGGGCACCATGCCCGGGTGGAGTCTGACGGCGGCACCTGCCTCCTCAAGAAGGGCGCCGATGCCCGCAAGGACCAGTCCTATTTCCTCGGGCAACTCAGCCGGGAGCAGCTGCGCCATGCCATGTTCCCGGTCGGCCGCCTGACCAAGGCTAGGGTGAGGGAAATCGCCGCCGGTCTGGGGCTTGCCGTGGCGGAAAAGCCGGAGAGCCAGGAAATCTGCTTCGTCCCCGATGACGATTACGCCGTCTTCCTCCGGGACTACCTGACGCAGGACGCGCAGCCGGGTCCGATAGTGGACGGGCGGGGCAACCGCCTCGGGGAACACAAGGGCATCGCTTCCTATACCATCGGCCAGCGCCGCGGGCTGGGCATCGCCGCCGGGGAGCCGCGCTACGTCACCGCCATCCGGCCGGAGACCAGCACCGTCGTCGTCGGGACTAAAGAAGAGACCTACGGCACCGGGCTGGTCGCCGGCGACCTCGCCTGGCTGGCCATCGACCCGCCGGAGCAGCCGATAGAGGTCAAAGCCAGGGTGAGGTACCGCCACCCGGAGGCGGAAGCCACGGTCAGCCCGCTGGGAAATGATGAAGTTTATGTAAAATTCGCCGAGCCGCAGATGGCCATCACCCCCGGCCAGGCGGTCGTTTTCTACGATGGGGATACCGTCATCGGCGGCGGCACGATAAGCCGACAAGGAAGGTAAAAAATGGCTACGGTAATCGCGGTTTGTCAGAGTGAAAAGAAGGGCACCAAGAAGACGCCCATGCCGGAAGTTATCCTCCAGGAAGAGTTCGGCGTGGTCGGCGATGCCCATGCCGACTGCCAGACGCACCGGCAGGTAAGCCTGCTGGCCATCGAGAGCATTGAAAAGATGCGCCGGATGGGCTTCGTCCTGCAGCCGGGCGACTTCGCCGAGAATATCACCACCACCGGCATCGAGCTTACCTCACTGCCCATCGGCACCATCTTCAACATCGGCGACGAGGTGGTCCTGGAAATGACCCAGATAGGCAAGGAGTGCCACGCCGCCTGCGCCGTGAGGAAACAGGTGGGCGACTGCATCATGCCGCGGGAAGGAATCTTCGCCCGGGTGATTCGCGGCGGGCAGCTCCGGGCCGGGGACGCCATCGTGGCCGAGACCGGTAGCCAGGAATGAAAAACAGCGCCCAAACCCTCTATAATGGAGAAGTCATGGCCGTGAGGGACACCGCCCTGGAAGAAAAAATCCTCGAGCTGAAAAAGGAACGGAACGCCGTCATCCTCTCCCATAACTACCAGCGCGGCGAGGTGCAGGACATCGCCGACTTCGTGGGGGACTCCCTGGAGCTGAGCCAGAAGGCCGCCGCCACCACGGCGGACGTCATCGTTTTCTGCGGGGTCCACTTCATGGCGGAAACGGCCTCGATACTCAGTCCGGACCGCACCGTGCTCCTGCCGGACGCCCACGCCGGCTGCCCCATGGCCAACATGATTACCGCCAGACAGCTTCGCCAAAAAAAGTCGGAGCTGCCCAACGCCACCGTGGTCACCTACATCAACTCCAGCGCCGAGGTCAAGGCGGAGTCCGACTATTGCTGCACGTCCGCCAACGGGGTCAAAATCGTGCAGAGCATCGATAATGACGAGATACTCTTCGTGCCGGACCAGTACCTGGGCGACTTTATCGCGCGGCGCACCGGCAAGAAGATGACCCTCTGGCCGGGCTACTGCCCCACCCACGTCAAGATACTCCCGGAGGACATCATCCAGCGCCGGCAGGAGTACCCCAAGGCCAGGGTGGTGGTGCACCCCGAGTGCCGCCCGGACGTCATCGCCCTGGCCGACGAGGCCCTGAGCACCAGCGGCATCATCCGCTACGCCGCCCGGGAGGACGTCAGCGAGCTCATCGTGGGGACGGAGGTGGAGATTATCCACCGCCTCAAGAAGGAAAACCCCGGCAAGACCTTTATCCCGGCCTCCAAAAAGGCCGTCTGCCCCAACATGAAGAAGATTACCCTGGACAAGGTCCTGAGGTCGCTGGAGACGCTGACGCCCGTAGTCAAGGTGCCGGAGGATATCCGCGTCCGGGCCAGGGCGGCCGTCGACCGCATGCTGGCCACCGTTTGAAATCATGGAACAGCACAGCTACATCGTCGTCCTGGTGACCGCTAAAGACGCCGACGAGGCGGAGCGGATAGCGCAACTGCTGCTCAAGCGGCGGCAGGCCGCCTGCGTCAACATCGTACCGGAGGTAAGCTCCCGGTTCTGGTGGAAAGACAAGCTCGATACCGCCCGTGAGAGCCTCCTCGTCATCAAGACCCGGGACACCCTGCTGCCGGCTGTGGTAAAGTCGGTGAAGAGCGTCCACAGCTACAGCGTGCCGGAGATAATCGCCCTGCCTATCGTCGGCGGGAACCAGGACTATCTGGACTGGATAGACCACGAGATTGCCTGAAAGATGCAGGAAGGTAACCGGACATGAGTATAGAAGTTGAGATTTCTCCCGTCTTCGCCCGGTACGCCAACAACCAGGCGAGCGTGGCGGTAAAGGGAAAGACCGTCAGCGAGTGCCTTCAGGACCTCGTGCGGCAGTACCCCGACCTTAAAAAGATTATCCTGACCCAGGAAGGCAAGTTACAGCACTCCTTTGATATCTTTATCAACGGGGAGAGCGCCTACCCCGGGGAGATGGAGAAGCCGGTCAAGGACGGCGACAAAATTCAGGTCGTGCTGCTGATTCACGGCGGCTGACGCCGTGCGTCATGACGGTTTTTAAGGGTGCCTTTCGATTAATATCCGGTCCCAGTCGATTTCCGCCTTGCAGACGGGGCAGGCGTGCTTGATGGGCACTTCGGAATGGCACTCGACGCAGTGGTACTTCTCCCCCTGCTGGTAAACACCAAATCCCTTGCCCTTGTCCTTTTTCTTATCTTTAGCCATCGGCTGCCTCCTGAATCATCAGGCCATATATTTTTATTGTAGCAAAGTCATCCGTAAAAGATAAGGGAAGTTAATCATCCCCCCTCCTTCTCCCTCCCCCTCAGCCACTTCCGCTTCTGCTCTACCCGCGTCACTTCGTCGGTGGTCTGGTAAGTATTCAGGAAGTCCTTGTGGAAAGTATCAAACGTGCCGTTAATGATGGCTTTCCGGATATTTCTCATCAGGTTATAGATAAAGCGCAGGTTGTGGACGGTGGCCAGGCGCAGGCCCAGCAGCTCCCCGCTGCGGAAGAGGTGGCTCAGGTAGGCGGCGGAGAAGGTGCGGCAGGTATCGCAATCGTAGGCGGGGTCGAGGGGGGTGTCCATCCTGGCGAAAGCCGCCTTGCGGATATTCACCCTTCCCCGCCCGGTAAAGAGGGCGCCGTTGCGGGCGACGCGCGTCGGCAGGGCGCAGTCGAAGATATCGATGCCCCGCGCCACCCCCTCGACGATGTCCTCCGGCGAGCCGACCCCCATCAGGTAGCGGGGCTTATCCGCGGGGAGGCGGGGTACTGTCTCCTCCAGCGTGGCCCAGGTTATTTCCTTGGGCTCCCCGACGCTCAGCCCCCCGACGGCGTAGCCCGGGAAGTCCAGCAATGCCAGGTAGTCCGCCGACTCCCTCCGGAGGTCGGGGAAGGTGCCCCCCTGCACGATGGCGTAGAGGGCCAGGTCGGGGCGCTGCTGCGCCTTCAAGCACCTCTCCGCCCAGCGGTGCGTCCGGTCCATCGCTTGCCGTACTTTCTCGGTAGGGTCGCCATAAGCGGTGCACTCGTCGAGCGCCATGATAACGTCGGCCCCCAGCGCCTCCTGATAGGCCATCGCCAGCTCGGGGGTGAGGAAGTGCTCGCTGCCGTCGATGTGGGAGCGGAACCTGACGCCGTCGTCATCGATGCGGCAGAAGGGCGCCAGGCTGAAGACCTGGTAACCGCCGCTATCGGTGAGCAGGGCTCTGTCCCAGGCCATGAAGCGGTGCAGGCCGCCCAGCCCCTTGATAACATCGATGCCCGGCCTCAAGTAGAGGTGGTAGGTGTTGGCCAGCACCATGTCAAAGCCGATGTCTTTGATGTCCCGGGGCGTCAGCGTCTTGACGGTGGCCTGGCTGCCCACCGGCAGGAACACCGGCGTGGCCACCGTACCGTGGGAGGTCGATAGCTCCCCGGCACGGGCGGAACCGGTGGTTTTTAAAAGGCGGAAATGTTTTTTCAGAGGCATTATTCCAGCAAACGCCCGGCGATGATGCTGCGGTGGACCTCGGAGATGCCGACGTATATCTCGGTCATCTTGGCGTCACGGTAGAGCCGCTCCACCGGCAGCGACTTCATCGTGCCGAAGGAGCCGTGTATCTGCATCGCCAGCCGGGTAACATCCACCGCCACCTGCGAGGCGAAGAGCTTGGCCATCGACGACTCGTACTGGATGCTTTTACCCTGGTCTCGGAGGAAGGCGGTGCGGTAGACCAGCCAGCGGGCGGCCTCGATTTTCGACGCCATCTCGGCCAGCGGCTGCTGTATGGCCTGCATCCGGGCAATCGGCCGGCCCATGGCTTTCCGCTGCCGGGCGTAGTCCAGCGATAGCTCCAGCGCCGCCTGGGCCACGGCCACCCCCTGCACGGCCACGCTCATCCGCTCCACGCTGATGGCCTCCAGCAGGACTTCAAAGCCATGCCCCTCCTCCCCCAGCAGGTTCTCCCCCGGCACGTAAACGTCGTCGAGGTTGACGATGGACGTCCCCAGCCCCCGCAGTCCCATCGTCTCCAGCGTCTCCTGGACGGTAAAGCCGGGCGACTTCGACTCCACGATAAAGGCGTTGAGCCCCTCCACTTCCCGTCGGGTAAAGAGAATCACCGCGTCGAGCACCGGCGCCAGCGACATGAACTGCTTCTGCCCGTTGATGACAAAGCCCTTCCCCTTACGGCGGGCGATGGTGGTAATCGCCCGGGGGTCGGAGCCGGTGTCCGCCTCGGTAAATCCTATGCCCCCCAGCCAGTCGCCTTTGGCCAGCGGCGTCAACAGTCGCTGCTTCTGTTCCTCGTTGCCGAAGCGGTAAATCCCCTCTTCCGGTACGGTGTTCACCGCCATGATGGCGCCCACCGTCATCGAGGCCTGGCAGAGTTGCTCCAGCACCAGCGCGTAGCTGACGTAGCCGGCGCCGCTGCCGCCATACTTGGGCGGGTACGGCAGGCCCTGGAAACCCCGACTCCCTATCTCCTTGGCAAGGTCGGCGGGGAACTGCCCGGTGCGGTCGATTTCCGCGGCCCGCGGCGCCACTCCCTTCGTCGCAAAGTCACGGGCCAGGCCCTGCAGCATCTTCTCCGCTTCACTCAGGTTAAAGTCCATTTACCTTCTCCTCGCTTTACCCCAGCAGCCAGATGTCCAGGCACATCACCAGGAAGAGCACCCCCAGGTAGGGAAACGACGACAGCCGGTAGAGCCGCCAGACGTCCTTGACGGCGTGCGAAACGACCAGTCGGGCGCCGGCCAGCACCATGACGACGCCCAGGATATTGGCCAGCGCCAGGTACAGCCAGGCAAACCCGCCGACGAAGTACAGGGCAATGGACGCCGCGTAGAGCACCAGGGAAAACACCAGCAGTACCTTCACCGAGTCCCTGACCTCCAGGTTGAGGGGGAAGTAGCTCAACCCCGCCCGCCGGTAGTCCTCGCGGTGGACGATGTTTATGCTCCAGACGTGCAGCGGCAGCCAGGCGGCAATCAGGATGCAGAGCAGCAGGAGCTCCAGGCCCACCGACGGCCGCACCGCCAGCCAGCCCATGAGGACCGGGGCGCAGCTGGCGAGCACGCCCTGGGGATAGACGCAGGTGACCTTCTTACGCCAGGTGGCGGCCACCAGCGTGCCGAAGGCGTCGGCGATGAAGACATAGGGGTGCAGGTACCAGGACAGGCCCAGGCCGGCGGCAATCAGGACGCCAATCATGGGCAGGACCTTGCCCGGCGGGTATATCCGCTTCGAAGGGAGGACCCGGTAGCAGGTGCGCACCATGCGGGCATCGATATCCCGGTCGAGGTAGTTGGTCAACCCGTTGGCCCCCGCCGCGGCGATGAGGACCGTCACCATCACCAGGAGGAGCCGGGGCGACAGCAGCCCCTGACCGGCGATAATCGCCGCGCACACCCCGATGAAGGTCAACAGGAGGCTGGGGAGTGGCTTAAGTACCTCGATATAATCCGCTACCCTGCTGATGGCCGGACCCCCTTAAACACAATTAAATTATACACAATATGCCCCACCGGGGCTAGAAACCGATTTGTATTCGGCGGCCTCCCGGTATTAAGATAGGGTCGTGAAAGCCGAACTCAAGGAACTGCTGGCCCGGCGCCGGAAGCGCCGCATCGATGACGCCGGCCGCGTGCCGTCCGCCGTGTTATTACCCGTTTTTTCCTCCGGGGGACAGTTCCACCTGGTCTTCATCAAGCGCTCCGATACCGTCAAGACGCACCGGGGCCAGATTTCCTTCCCCGGGGGCGCCCGGGAAATCGCCGATAAGACCCTGCTGGACACCGCTTTCCGGGAAAGCCAGGAAGAAATCGGCCTGCGCACCAAGGACGTGGAGATTCTGGGCGAAATGGACGACGAGGTAACCACCACCTCGAACTACGTGGTCACCCCGTTCGTCGGAATGATGCCCTGGCCCTATGATTTCGTCAGGAACGAGCGGGAGGTGGACGAGATACTGGAGTTCCCGATACCGGCCCTCCTCGACGAGCGCTGCCACCAGCCGGACACCGAAGTCCTCAACGGCCGGCTGGTGGACTCCTGGTCCTATCACTGCCAGGGCAGGCTTATCTGGGGCGCCACCGCCCGGATACTGAACAAGTTCCTGGAGATATATGCCCGCGCCGCTGAAAAGGGGTAAAAGGCGGGCCGGATATCATTACAGAAGCCGGGTTGGGGCGGGGGGTCAGCTGACCAGGACGCAGTTATTGAGGATGATGTTCTTACTGAAGCCGTCATACTTGCCGCGCACCATCACCGTCTGCCCCTCGTTGAGGCGGTTCAGCTGGTTGACGCTTTCCTTGCCGAAGGTGCAGCGCACGCTCCAGACAACCTTGCCGCTGGCGCCGGTAAGCACGATATAGCGGATTTCCAGGTGCTCCCGGACGAACACCTTGGCCACCATCCCCTCCACCAGCAGCGTTTTACCCATGAACTTCTCATGGGCGACTACCTTGTTGGCCTTGAAAATCCTGTCCAGCTGGTCGACGGTGACCTCTACCCCCTCGGCCACCGCCTCTAGCTTCGGGGATGGCCGCAGCTCGGGTTCAGGCTCCGGCTCGGGTTCAGGCTCCGGCTCGGGTTCAGGCTCGGATTCAGGCTCAAGTTCCGGCTCGGGTTCTGGTTCCGTTTCAGGAGCGGGTTCTGGCTCGGGAGCGGGTTTTGCCCTGGCTTTGGGCCGGGCTTTTTGCCGGGGTTTGGGCGCGGGTTTGGGTGCCGGTTCCGGTTCTGGCTCAGCCTCCGGCTCGGGTTCAGGCTCTGGTTCAGGCTCCGGCCGTGGCTTACGCTCAAAGGTAAAGTCCGGCTCCGGCGACGGTGTTACCGATTTCCAGCCCGCGCTCCGCTCTTCCTGCAGCTGTTTATAGGTCTTATCTATCTTTTTATAGGCGCGGGAGATAAGGGGATAGCCGCACCACTGGCAGACCCAGTCTTCGGTCCGCATCGTCTGACGGCCACAGTTAGAACAAGCTGGCATGATAATTCCCCACACATAGAATACATATCAACATGGCGGCTTGTCAACCTGTCCACCGCAGGATTTCACTATCGACTTACCCGTTTCCCGTAAAAAACGCGTTACCCCCCATCGTAATAGTTAACACTCTAGTATTAACTTATTTAATTAAATTTTGACACATAACCTATAACGCCGTATAATATAAGTAATGCTGCTGCGGAGATAGAGACCATGGCTGGTAAAAATTACTACGATATACTGGGGGTCAGGAAGGACGCCACGGAGAAGGACCTGAAACAGGCCTACCGGCGCCTGGCCCGCAAGTACCACCCGGACGTCAATCCCGGCGATAATACCGCCGAGGCCAGGTTCAAGGAGATAAACGAGGCCTACGAGATACTTTCCGACAAGGAAAGCCGGAAGAAGTACGATAAGTACGGCGACAAGTGGCAGTACGCCGACCAGTTCGAGCAGGCGGCCCGGGAGCAGTCGCAATACCGGGACTTCGCCCCCGGCGGCGGCGCCTACCACTTCAGCGGCGATATCGGCGACATGGACAGCCTCTTCGACGAGATGTTCGGGAGCGCCCGCGGTCGCACCTCTTTCCGGCAGGCCCGGCCGCGGCGCGGGCAGGACCTGGAATCGCCGGTGGAGGTAACCCTGGAGGAAGCCTTCCACGGCACCACCCGAACCCTCAGTCTCCAGGTGGAAGAACCCTGCCCGGTCTGCAGAGGCAGCGGGCGTATCCAGAACCTCCCCTGTTCCAACTGCCGCGGCGCCGGCATGGTGGCGGGCGTCAAGCGCCTGGAGGTGAAAATACCGGCGGGCGTCCATACCGGCTCCCGCGTGCGCATCGCCGGCAAGGGGCAGCCCAGCTACGGCGGCGGGACCGCCGGTGACCTTTTCCTCAAAATCACGGTAAGGTCGCACCCCACCTTCGAGAGGCACGGCGATAACCTGCACGTTACCGTCCCGGTGGCCCTGGCCACTGCCGTGCTCGGCGGGGAAGTCCAGGTACCCGCCCCGCGGGGCGGCAAGCTGGCCCTGAAGATTCCGGCGGAGACCCAGAACGGGCGCGTCTTCCGCCTCGCCGGACAGGGCATGCCCGGTCTCGGCAAGTCCACCCGGGGCGACATCCTGGCCAGGATTAACGTGGTCCTGCCCACCGGGCTCTCCGAGAAAGAAAAGGAACTATTCAAGCAGCTGAGCGAGATACGGCCGGCCTGACGGTAAATCGAGGTGACCATGAACGAAGATAAATATTATTCCGAGCCGCGCTACGTTATCAGCGTGGCGGCCAGAATGCTGGACATGCAGACGTATACCCTGCGCTATTACGAGAAGGTCGGCATCATCGAGCCGCGCCGCTCCCAGGGTAACGTCCGACTCTATTCGGACCGGGACATCGCCCTCCTCCAGCGAGCAAAGTCGCTGGTGGAAGACATGGGCATCAACCTGCCGGGGGTGGAGGTCATTCTGCGCATGATGGAGCATGTCGGCCAGCTCCAGAGCGAGCTGGAACAGGCCTACGAAGAGCTAAAACAACTGAAGCGAGGTTAGTAACCATGAGACAGGAAAGATTTACGGAACAGGCACAGGAATCCATCCAGGCGTCCCAGCAGATGGCCATGCAGTTCAAGCACAGCCAGTGGGACGTGGAGCATATTCTGCTGGCCCTGCTCGTGCAGAGACAGGGGCTGGTCGGAGAAATTTTAAAAGGGCTCAATGTTGACGTCGAGACGGTAAGGAACCGCGTGGACGAGGTCCTGCAAAAGACCCCCAAGGTCACCTACCAGACGGGGCAGATTTACGCCACCCCGCGCATCGCCGGGCTGATGAGCCGCGCCGAGGAAGAAGCCAACCGGCTCAAGGACGAGTTCATCAGCACGGAGCACCTGCTCATCGCCATGTTCGGCGATGACAAGGGTGACGCCGCCCATATTCTCGAGAGCGTTGGCATGACCCAGGAGAAAGTATACGCCGCCCTGAAGAAACTGCGCGGCGCCCACCGGGTCACGGATGCCCACGCGGAAAGCAAGTACCGCGCCCTCCAGAAGTACGGGCGCGACCTCACGGAGATGGCCCGCCAGGGCAAGCTCGACCCCGTTATCGGCCGCGACGAGGAAATCCGGCGGGTCATGCAGATACTTACCCGCCGCACCAAGAACAATCCGGTCATCGTCGGTGACGCCGGGGTCGGCAAGACGGCCATCGCCGAAGGGCTCTCCCAGAAGATAGCCGCCGACGACGTCCCCGATTCCCTCAAGGGGCGCAAGGTCATCGCCCTGGACATGGGGGCGCTGGTGGCCGGCAGCAAGTTCCGCGGCGAGTTCGAGGAGAGGCTCAAGGCCGTCATGGACGAGGTCAGGGAAGCCGGGGGCGAGGTCATCCTGTTCATCGACGAGATTCATACCGTCGTCGGTGCCGGCGCCGCCGAAGGCTCCATCGACGCCAGCAACATGCTCAAGCCGGCGCTTTCCCACGGCGAGCTCCAGTGCGTCGGCGCCACCACCGTGGACGAGTACCGCAAGTACATCGGTAAGGACAAGGCCCTGGAGCGACGCTTCCAGCCTGTCTTCATCGACGAGCCCGCCATCGAGGCCAGCATCGAGATACTCCGCGGCCTGCGGCCGAGGTACGAGGCCCACCACAAGATAAAGATAACCGATGAAGCCCTGGAGGCGGCCGTCAAGCTCAGCCACCGCTACATCTCCGACCGCCACCTGCCGGACAAGGCCATCGACCTCATCGACGAGGCCTCCAGCAAGCTGCGCATCGATACCGAGAGCGCCCCGCCGGAGGTCAAGAAGATGGAGAAGCGCCTCAGTGAGCTCACCAACGAGCAGGAGGCCGCCGAGCAGCGCCAGGACTACCAGCGCGTGGCTGAACTGAAATCGGAGCGACTCAAGCTGGAGCCGCAGTACAAGAAGGCGAAGAAAGACTGGTTAAAGAAGGAAAAAATCAGTGAAGAGGTAACCGCCGAGCACATCGCCAGGCTGATTTCCAACTGGACCTGCATCCCGGTATCCCAGATGCTGGAAGGCGAGGCCGAGAAGCTGCTCCAAATGGAGGAGCGCATCCACGAGCGCCTCATCGACCAGGAGGAAGCGGTGGGGGCCATCTCGGAGGCTATCCGCCGGAGCCGCGCCGGGCTCAAAGACCCGCGCCGGCCCATCGGGAGCTTCATGTTCCTCGGTCCCACCGGCGTCGGTAAGACGGAGCTGGTCAGGACCCTGGCCTGGTTCCTCTTCAACGACGAGAACGCCATGGTACGCCTGGACATGTCCGAGTACCAGGAGAAGCACACCGTCTCCCGCCTCATCGGCGCCCCGCCCGGCTACATCGGCTACGACGAGGGCGGCCAGCTCACCGAGGCGGTGCGGCGGCGTCCCTTCCGCGTTATCCTGCTGGACGAGATTGAAAAGGCCCACCCCGAGGTGTTCAATACCCTGCTCCAGATTCTCGACGACGGCCGCCTGACTGACGGCCAGGGACGCACCGTGGACTTCAAGAACACGGTCGTCATCATGACCAGCAACGCCGGCGTGGAGCTCATCAAGAGCGAGGGGCAGATAGGCTTTGCCACGCGCAAGGACGGCGCCAGGGCCGGGCAGGGCTACGAGGCGATGAAGGAAAAGGTCATGGCCGAGGTCAAGAAGATCTTCCGCCCGGAATTCCTCAACCGGCTCGACGAGATAATCGTTTTCCACGAGCTGAGCGAGGAACAACTGCGGAAAGTCGTCGACCTCATGGTCAGGGACCTGCAGGAGCGCATGGCCGAGCATAAGCTGGGCATCGAGCTGACGGAGAAGGCCAAGTCGTGGCTGGCCAAGGAGGGCTACGACCCCGTTTACGGGGCGCGCCCGCTGCGGCGCGTCATCGAGCGCTACGTGGAGAACCCCGTGTCCAGCCAGGTACTCCGGGGAGAACTCAAGGAAGGCGATACGGTCACGGTCAACCTGGGCAAGGCAGGCCTGACCTTTAAGAAGACGGCGGCGGCGAAGGTCGCCGCCTGACCCTCCCGGCCGGGGTGCTGACGGGATAGAAACAGGCTTCGTCTCCCCGCGGTGGCACGAAGCCTGTGCCAGGTGTATAATAGAGCGACATCATGGGAAAGCAAGCGCCGTTGAAAAACCCTGCCGGCAGCACCCCTATTCCCGCCGCGGAAAAAACCCGGCCAAAGGCCATCAGGTGGCCCTTCGTCCTCGGTATCATCGGCATCGGTGTCACCCTGATCATGGCGGCGGCCATCGTCTATTTCAACCAGTACCTACGGGATCTCCAGCACTACGGCTACCTGGGGGCTTTCGTCATCAGCATCCTAGGCGGCGCCACCATCCTGATACCCGTGCCCATGCTGGCCGTGGTCTTCGCGCTGGGCGGCGTGATGCCGCATCCCTGGCTGGTGGGTCTGACGGCGGCCTTCGGCGAGGTGCTGGGCTCCCTGACCATCTACATGACCGGGCACGGGGCCGGCAAAGCCTTGAGCACCAGCAAGCACGGACGGATGCAGTCCGCCTACGAGCGCATGCTGGGACTCATGGAGCGGCGGGGGCCGGTGACGCTGTTCATGGTGGCCTCGGTCATCAACCCGTTCTTTTACCCGGCGGCGCTGGCGGCCGGAGCGCTGCGCTTCGGCCTGAAGAAATACGTCCCCATCGTCTTTGCCGGCAAGTTCGTCAAGTCCATCACCGTAGTCTATGCCGGCTACTTCGGCATCAAGGGCCTGTTCCGGGCCATCGGCATCGACCTGTAAGGCCTACTCTTCCTCGATGGTCACCCTGATTATCTTATCGCCCTCGAACTGCGGGTTCTGGGAGGGGTCGCGGGGGGTGATGCTCTCCAGGACGTCCATGCCCTGGACCAGCTTACCGAAGACGCTGTGCTTGCCGTCGAGCTGGTGCACCGGCACGTAGGTGATGAAGAACTGGGAGCCGTTGGTGTTGGCGCCGGCATTGGCCATGGAGATGACCCCCGCGTCGTGGCCATGCGAGGTAAATTCATCCTCGAAGCGGTAGCCCGGGCCACCCCTCCCCGTCCCGGTGGGGTCGCCGCCCTGGGCCATGAAGCCGGGGATAACGCGGTGGAAAGTAGTGCCGTCATAGTAGCCCTGGCTGGCCAGGAAGACGAAGTTATTCACCGTCCTGGGACGTCCTTGGCAAAAAGCTCCAGTACCAGGGTCCCTTTCTCCGTTTCGATGTTGGCCGTGTACTTCTTGTTCTTGTCGATGGTCATCGGTGGCGGTGCGTCCCATTGCATCATCTTTACCTCCGGTGCTTTCTCGGTCGGCGGTGTTGCGGCCGGGGCGGGTGCCGGTTCTTTGGGTTGTTCCGATTGATATATATTGACCTCCGCCGACCCACCGCAGGATACGCCCAACAGCCCCGTCAGGACCAGCAGGGCAAGAATAATTCCGGATGATAACTTCATGGTCATGGTGGTTCCCCCTCCTGAAATTCGGCGGCTTTCTTCAGATTGTAGCCCATTTAATCCCGATAAGCAAAGCGCCCCCTTAAAAGAGAGAAGGGGCCGGGCTAACCCTCGAGGCCTTGCTTCAACCTCGAGGACTGGCCGGGCCCCTTGCTCTTCTGGGCCTTTATCAAGCTGGGGAACAACTTGATTATTAACAGGATAGCACCCGCGCCGTAAACAAGGCATAAACATCCCCGACGCCGGCGTAAACAAGCCGTATAAATTTACCTGCCGGGCCAGCCGGTCCGGCTTGCGGAGAGACACTCGTTTATGCTACATTGAGAGTGACCACGGGGCCGTAGTTCACTTGGGAGAACGTTTGACTGGCAGTCAAAAGGTAGGGGGTTCGAATCCCCCCGGCTCCATTTTTTAGAAAAAGTAAGTGGTTCTCTTGAGGAGCTACCGCTCAGAGACCTGCTGGTGGCACTGCTCGGACCGGAGGGGAGGCGCAGGGTGCAACTAAGGAACCTGCCAAACGATAAGCTGTTCGCGATGTACCAGGTGGACCTGATACTCCGCATCAGGAATGATAAAAACTTCCAGAACATCCTCAATCTCCTGACCCGTTTCAAAGATTTCCTCGGGTCCTATCCACCCTCGGCAGAACTAGCCAAGGGTTTTCTGGCTCAATATACAGGCTTGAGGCCTCACACCTGGTATAACTACGTGGGGGAGATAAAACGCTTCATGGCCTGGTACGGCGAGCCAATCGCCCTTAAAGCCAAACTTCCCAAGACTCTGCCGCCCTACCACGAAGACCGCGACGTCGAATCCTTATTGAAAGTCATACAGCAGAAGAAGACACATAAAAAGATGATACCCCGAGACACGCTGCTCGTGGAGCTGGACTGGAAGACCGGATTGAGAAGAGCGGAGTTGTCTAACCTCGAGGCGAGGGATATTCACTCCGATTTTCTCATGGTTCGTTCCGGCAAAGGGCAAAAAGACAGGCCGATACCGCTGGCGCCCGCTATAGCAGAAAAGTTACATAACTTTACCAAGGAGATGAAGCCTAATGAGAAGGTCTTCAAGCTAAATCCCACTTCCCTGGGAATGAAGATAAAGGACCTCGCTAAAAGAGCCGGCCTGGATGACTTTCACTGTCACAGCTTGCGGCACAAATTCGCTACCGACCTTTTGGACCATGGGGCTGATATCCGCGCGGTCCAGCAGTTGTTGGGGCATACGAACCTCAATACCACTCAAGTCTATCTGGCGGTAACAGACAAGAGCTTACGGGAGGCGGTTAACAGGTTAGAACCGAACTCCGAGGAGCGCATAAAGTCTGATACTAAACTCCAAGAAATTCTCCAAGATAAAGTGCTGTTATACAAGCCAACATCTGAAATTGGCCTGGCATATCGAATGCTCTTAGACGAGTTTCGAGCGCAGCAGCCGCACTAGGGGCCACGTTAGGGGCAGAACCACGCCGACCCATCCCGGCGGAGCTGGTGCAGTGTGCCGGCTCTGTCTTTTCTTTCATGGTGCCACCATACTCAAATACGGGTATTGTCCCACCTGACCAATGTCCTCAATACATCAAGATTTCGACAACAGCGTGAGGAAAGGGAGAAAAACACCAGAGCTGCCGGCAAACATTTCAAGCTACAGTTGCACAAAAGCCTTGTTTGATTCACTTACCTGGCGTGTATATATTGCTTATCGGGGAGGTATATATCTTTGAAAAAAGGTTGGTGGATAAATATAGAAAGGCCGGAATTAGGTGCTTGTGAATCCGTCCTTTTCTTTCAATTAACAAGTAACATTCCAAGCAATTGTTAAACTCTGACTGCCTGAAGGAAATAAAAGCAAGACCAAAGATGCCTAGGCAGGTCAGCCAATTCAGGCT
>JBDRFW010000134.1:0-19355 GCA_043818415.1 Chloroflexota bacterium
CAAATCCGGGAGACGGTAAGGGACTTTACCAGGAAAGAGATAATCCCCAATACTAAAAAACTTGAAGCCGACTACAAGCTTGTGGAGGCAGTCCATCAGAAGCTCGTCGACATCGGGATTCAAGCCGCGGGGTATCCCGCCGCATATGGCGGCGGGGATGGCTCCAGCGCCGCCCTGGGCATTATCTGTGAGGAGCTGGCCAGGGGTGATGGCGGCATAAGCCTCTCCGCGGGTATCAACTGGGGGCTTATCCTCAAGCCGGCGATAGTGGCCCAGAACAAGGCGGTGATGGACAGGTTCATCCCGAGTTTTTGTGGTGGTAAGCTGGCCTACGCCTGCCTTGCCATGACCGACGAGGCCGGGGGAGCGGATTCCGAGAACCCGCTGCTAGAGGGTGCCGGAATTAAAACGACCGCTAAATTAGAGGGTGACGAGTACGTGATAAACGGTAACAAGTCCTGGCCCACTCACGGAGGGATAGCGGAGTGCTATTTAACCATATGCACCACCGACCCCAGCGCGGGAGATGAAGGCGTGGCCTTGATTTATGTTCCCGGGGATACTCCGGGGCTGAACTTTGGCAAGCCGGAAAAGAAGATGCTGTTTAAAACATCGATAAATAGCTCGGTACATTATGATAACGTTCGGGTACCCAGGGAGTACCGGCTGGCCGGTCCGGGTATGGACGCCCATTTTTATCATTTCATTGCCGCGGGGACCGGCTGGCATTCGGCGACCATGGCCCTGGGAATTGCCGAGCGTGCCTTTGAGATAGTCCTCGATTATACCGGGACTCGCCAGGGTGGTTTTAAACCTGTCAGGCAGCACAGCATCGTCGCCGGGATTATTGCCGATATGGCTATCGGTATAAACATGATGAAGGCGAGCATCTATAACCTGAGCTACATGCTCGACCACCTGGATGTATATGGTCCGCCGTGGTCACCGGAGTTTATATCCCGGGCCACCACCACCAGAGTCTTCGCCGGAGACACTGCCGTGGAGATAATCAACAAAGGCGCCGAGCTGTTAGGCTCGATGGCTATCTCCGAAGACTTCCCCTACGAGAAATGCCTCAGGGATGCTAAGATAACCCAGCTCTGGCTCGGCGGACAGCAGATATCTCGCTATCGCGTTGCCAGGGGTTATTATGATTTGAAGAACTGGTCGTAGTCGTTCCATCATTTGAACCGCCCGGCCTCAGGCAGACCTGCCGTCCCTCACCTCTCTCCGGGTAAGAGGTGTTTCAGGTGAGGGAATTTATCTTCCTGGTGGGGGAATATCATGGCCTTGGTAAAAGTCTGGCTGAACTCCGGAGCGATGGTCAGCTCAACGTACTCCACCCGCCGGGCCATTACATCGGCCTCTTTTCTCTTGGCAACGTTAAGCAGGGCAATGCGCGCGCCGTCCCCGGCGGCGTTTCCCACGGCGATGACGTTATCCGGGTTGCAGTCCGGGAAGAGCCCGATGACCGCCGCCGATTCCTTATCGATGTAGCTCCCGAAGGCCCCGGCCAGGATAACCCGGTCGATTTTCTTAATCCCCAGCCGGTTCATCATGATTTTAGCCCCGGAGTACATGGCGCCCTTGGCCAGCTGGATGGCCCGGATATCTTTCTGGCAGACGACGATGTCATGCCCGACGGAGGTCTCACCTGCCCGGGCGATGACGAACTCCGGCCCGTCGTCCGTTCGGCGCAGGCGGTCCGACTTCAATCTCAGGTTAAAGCGGCCGCTCTTATCGATAATGCCCGCCAGGAACATCTGGGCAGCCGCATCGAAGACGCCGGAGCCGCAGATACCCCGGGCGCCGATATTCTTGACCTCCGTGTTCCAGCGGTTGTTGCCGATTACCTTGAAACGCACCTCTTTGGTCCTGGGGTCTATTCTCAGTCTCTCGATGGCCCCGGGAGCGGCGCGCATCCCGTGCCTGATTTCGGCCCCCTCGAAGGCCGGCCCGGTGGCGCATGAGGTGGAGAGGAGCTTCTGCCGGTTTCCCAGAATCAGCTCGCCGTTGGTCCCGATGTCGATGATGAGCACCATCTCATCCTGCTTATAGGGCTCCTCGGCGATGAGTACGCCGACGTTGTCCGCCCCGACGAATCCCGCCTCGATGGGCAGGACGTGGAGGTAAGCGCCGGGCGCTATCCTGAGGCCGAGGTCGCGCGCCTTGACGTCCAGCGAATGGTGCAGGCCGGGGGGGAACGGTGTCCGGCCCAGGAACCGGGGGTCGATATTGAGGAAGATGTGGTGCATGCAGGTATTGCCGACCGCCGTCATGTCGACGATATCGGCGCGCCGGATACCGGCTAAAGCCGCCGCCCGACCGGCTACCTCGTTGATGCCCTTGATGATAGCTCCGTGCAAACGCTTGAGGCCGTCCTTTTCCTTGACGGCGTAGGTGATGCGGGACATCACGTCCTCGCCGTAGGCCACCTGCGGGTTCATGATGGCGTGCGTCGCCACGACCTCCCCGGTGGTGAGGTCGCAGAGATAGCCGGCCACGGTGGTGGTGCCGATATCCACGGCCAGGCCGTAGCCCCCGGGCAACTCCCCGGGCGCCACGTCGATAATCTCTTTACCCTTCCAGACCGAGGCGGTCACCTTCCATTCGCCCTGCCGCACCGTGCCCTGGAGGTCCAGCAAAGCGGTGTAGTCGATGGTCAGGTCGTTGAGCTTGTACCGCCGGCCGAGCTCCGCCTGGAGACGTTCCAGGTCCCCGAGGCTATCCTGGAGTGTGGCGGAGGCCAGCGCCACGGTGTACCGCTTCACCGCCGGCCGGAGCCGGATATGCCGTCTTGTTGCCTCCTTACGGATAACCTGCTGCGCCTGGCGGCTTTCCTCGGGGACGAAGACGACGATATCGCCGCGGACGCGGGTGTGGCAGGCCATGCGGTAGTTGTTTTTCCGCTGCTGCCGGCTGAGTAACTTCTCGTTGGTCTGGCCGAAGGTCTCGGCGGCCGTTACCGACGAGTTGACGCGGTACTTGGGGAAGAACCCCTCCTCGATTTTTACCCGGCACTTGCCGCAGGTGCCCTTACCCCCGCACAGCCCTTCGATATCGGCTCCGACCCGGCGGGAGGCCTCCAGGATAGTGGTGCCGTCCCGAACTTGGCCCCGCGCGCCCGACGGCTGAAAAATGACGGTGTGCCCGGGGGTCTTCATCGCCACAATCTTATCATATCAACGAAGAAATACAAAGCTGGACGCGGTGGTCCGGTAGTGGAAAGCACAGGCTTAAAATCGCCTTAATTTAAGCCATGAGCAAGGCCAGCCGCTCCAGGTGGTATTCGACGTCACCGAAGCTGAACTCATTGGCCCGGGCCTTCTTGGTATAGAAATGCAGGATGTGGTCCTCGGTGAAGCCGATGGCACCGTGGACCTGGTGGGCGGAGTTCATTACGCGGCGGCAGGCCTGGCTGACACAGGCCTTGGCGATGGCGACCTCCCTGGCGGCGGGGAGTCCCTCGTTGATGCGCCAGGCCGCCTGGTAGCTCACGAACCGGGCGCCGTCAACGTCCATGAGCATATCGGCGCAGCGGTGCTGGATGCTTTGAAAAGCCCCGATGGGATGGCCGAAGGCTATCCTCTCTTTGGCATATTCCAGCGAGATGTTCAGTGCCTGCTGGGCAAGACCGACCATCTCGGCGCAGCGGGCTACGTTGGCCCTGAGCAGCACTTTCTCCACGACCGGCCACCCTTTTCCCACCTCCCCGAGCACGTCCTCCCCGCTGACTTTGACATTCTCGAACGTCACCTCGCACTGCTTGTCCCCGGAGATTGTTTTCAGCGGCTTAATATTGATTCCCGGAGTATTTATGTCAACTATGAAGAGGGTTATCCCCTCCCCGCTTTTTCCGACCTCACCCGTCCGGGCCGCACAGATGATATAGTCGGCTGTCTGGGCGTCGGGCACGAAGAGCTTGGTTCCGCTGATAACGAAGTCGGAGCCCTGCGGTGTTGCTTTTACTTTGACGGAATCCGCCGTATATCTCGCCGAAGCCTCGGTCACAGCCAGCGTCACGATGAGCTTGCCCTCGGCGATGCCCGTCAGGAGCTTCTCTTTTTGCGCGGCGCTGCCCGCCTCCATGAAGGCCGAGGCGCCCAGTACCACCGTCGTGAAGAACGGGCCGAGGAAGCAGACGCGCCCCATCTCTTCCAGCACTGCGGCCAGGTCGAGGAAGTCCCCCACCCCGCCGTACTCCTCCGGCAGGGAGAGACCCGTCAGGTTGAGCCCGGCCATTTTCTTCCAGAGCTCGGGGGTATAGCCCTTATCATCGGAAGCCATGGCCCGCAGGACCTTGTCCGTGTATTCGCCGGCCAGGAAGTCCCGGGCCAGGGTCTGCATCATCTCCTGCTGCTCGTTGAGACTGAAGTCCACTATCAACCCCCGCTATATAATTTATCTCAGTCGCGGCAGGCCCAGTCCCCGCTGGGCAATGACGTCGCGGTCAATCTCGGAAGTGCCCTGCTCCAGGCTATGGCCGAAGGAGCGCAGGTAGCAGGACGGTATCCGTCCGTCCCAGGGAGCCCGGTACGAGCCTTCGGCCAGCTGGCTGTACGGCCCGGCAAGCTCCATGCCGAACTCGGCGACTCTCTGGAGAAGCTCGAAGCCGTACATCTTGCTCATGGCCGACTCGTAGTTGGGCACCTCCCCCCGACCCTGCATCCAGGCGACCCGGTAGTGGAGCAGGCGGGCCACCTCGCACTCGGCGGTCAGCTCAGCGAGCCGATTCCTCGACACGGGTATGAGCAGGTCTTTCTCCCGGGCATACTCCTCCAGGTCCCGCAGGTAAGTATCGGCGAAGGCATAGACATTGTCGGCGGTGCGCTCGTAGTCGAGCAGGGACATCACGACGTAAAATCCCCGGTTCAACCCGCCCACGATGTTCTCCCTGGGGATGCGCACGTCGTCGAAGAAGACCTCGTTGAAATCGTGGTGCCCGGCCATGTTGACGATGGGGTTGACCGTTATCCCCGGCGTCTTCATGTCCAGCAGGAAAAAGGTAAGACCGCGGTAGTTCGGCTTCGCCTCGCGGTCGGTGCGGACAATCAGGGCATTCCAGTCGACGAAGTGGCCGTTGGTGGTCCATATTTTCTGCCCGTTGACGACGAAGCCATCGTCCTCTTCCCGGGCAAAGACCTCCAGGGCAGCCAGGTCCGAGCCGTGCCCCGGTTCGCTGAGCGTTTCGCACCACATCACCTTGCCGGAAGCGATGCCCGGCAGGTGCTTTTTCTTCTGCTCCTCGCTGCCCTTGAGCAGGATGGCGGGGGCGACGATGCCGGCACCGATGGAATCATAGCCGGGGCAGTGGTAGCGGGTGAGCTCCTCACGGAGGATAAGCCGGTAAAACGGCGAAGCATCCCGGCCACCGTACTCCCTGGGCCAGTGTATGGAAAGCCAGCCTTTGGCCCCCAGCTTCTCCGCCATGGCCCGGTGGACCGCTATCCAGTCGGGCTGGCCGGACATATCGAAAAACGTTACCCGTTTCTCGCGGTATTCCTTCGGGGCTTCCTTTTCCAGGAAGGCGGCTACCTCTTGTCGGAAGGCCTCCTCTTCAGTGGTAAAGGCAAAGTCCAAGGCTGGCTCCTTACTTTCCGGTAAATTTGGGCGGCCGGCGGTAGAACATGGCGGTAATGCCCTCGTTGAGGTCCCTGGTCATGGCGATATCGCCGGATACCGCCGCTTCCAGGTAGAGGGCGGTGCGCTGGTCGGCCTGGGCCCCGTAGTACAGCAGCCCCTTGGCGAGCTTCTGCGCCAGCGGGGCGCCGCCGGCCAGTCGGACAGCGATTTCGTCCACCAGCTTGTCGAAATCTTTCGGGTCGGCGGTGAAGTTGACCAGCCCCCAGTCGAGGGCTCTGGGGGCGTCAACGGGGTCGGCCAGCAGCACTATCTCTTTAGCCCGCGCCCACCCTATCAGCCGGCCGAGGCGCTGGGTGGCGCCGGCCCCCGGGAGCAGCCCGAGGGTAATCTCCGGCAGGCGCACGACAGCCTTCGTGTTCATGATCCGGATATCGCAGGCCAGGGCCAGCTCCAGTCCCCCACCCATGGCCGGGCCGTTGATAGCGGCGACCACCGGCTTGGGATAGGTCTCGATACGGGTAAACACCCGGTGGGGGGCCTCGCTGAAGTTGAAGGCGGCGTCCACCTCTCCGGAGGCGAAGGCGGCTAAATCAGCCCCGCCGCAGAAGTTGGCCCCGGCCCCGGTGATGACGATGCACCGTGTATCCGGATTACCCTCCAGCTCGCCGAGGGCCTTGTCAATCTCCGTCATGAAGTCGGCATTAAAAGCGTTGGCACGGTTGGGACGGTTCAGGATAAGCCGTGCCACCTTTGTTTTCTTATCGACGTCCAGCTTGACGAACTCGTACTCCCCCGGCCCGTAGGAGTAAAATCCACTGCCGGTCTTCCGGCCCAGTTTCCCCTGCTTGACGAGTTTGGTCAGCACGGAGCAGGCCTTATACCGGTCTTCCATATATTTATTATAAAGCCGTTTTAGCTCGTTGAGAACATTGTCCAGGCCAGCGCTGTCGGCCATGCGGAGGACGCCGCGCGGAAAGTTCAGACCGAGCAGCACGGCGGTATCGATTTCCTCGCGGGTGGTGGCCTTCATCTCGAGCAGCTTGGCCGCCTCGTTGACGGCGGTGGCCAGCACACGGATGGGGTCGAAGTCCACGCCGGCGTTCATGGGGATTTCATTGGCTTTTCCGCCGGACCAGTCGTAGTAGCCCTTCCCGGTCTTTTTGCCGTAGTTACCTTCCTTGAACAGCTTGGCCAGGATTGGGGCGGGGCCGTAGCTCTGGCCCATCGTCGCGCCGAAGTACTCCATGACGTGGAACTGGGTATCAATGGAGCCGCCGCCGAGGATGTCCTGTAGCTCCAGCATCCCCATCGGCAGTCCCAGCTTGTACTTGATGGCCGCGTCCACCTCGAAGGCATTCTTAGCTTCGCCCTGGGCCACTGCCCAGTCGGCTTCGTTGGCCATGTTGCAGAAAATCCGGTTGGCCACGAAGCCGGGGACGTCCGTGACGTGGACAACGTCTCTCCCCATGGCGATAGCGACCTTCTCGGCTATCTCGACGGCCAGCTGGCCGGTCTTCTCCCCGTGAACGATTTCCAGCAGGCTCATGCGGGAAGGAGGGTTGAAATAATGCGTTCCGACGACCATTTCCGGTCGTTTGGCCGCCGTGGCAATTTCGGAGATGCTCAGGGAGGAGGTGTTGGTGGCGAAAACGCAGTCGGCGGGACAGAGGGCGGTGACTTCCTTGAGGACGCTCTTTTTCAGGTCCATTATCTCCGGCACCGCCTCGATGATGATGTCGGCGTCCTTGACGGCTTCCTTCAAATCGACGAGGAACTTCATCCGTCCCAGATAGTCCTTCTTGGCCGCCTCCGTCAGCCGGCCGCGGCTGATTCTTTTATCGTACATTCCGGAGATTATCTGGCGGCCCCGCTCCAGGAACTTCTCCTGGATGTCCCTGATTTTCACGTTGTAACCGGCTTCGGCGGCCAGGGCGCCAATCTGCGCTCCCATCCCGCCGGCCCCGAGTACGGTGACGTTCTTTATCTCCTTCATGTCCTGCCCCTTTCCTGCGTTCTTTCCGGGTGAATCAGCGGCCTATTTCACGGGTTCGAAGGCGTAAAAGACGCGGTCGCAGACCTTGGTCTCTTTCTTGACTTCAATGGGGTGGGAGGGGATCTCAAAGACGACAAATTTGACCTCGTCGCCTTCCTTGAGCTGGCCTTCCCGGCAGTGTATGATGCGCCCCAGCAGGTGCTTGAGCGGGGTATTTTCGCCGAAGTTGAGCCAGGCCATAATCAGCGGCGTCTCGAAGCCGATGGGGGCGCCGGCCTGCGTCTCGGTGAAGGTGACCACCCTGGCCCGCTGCGGCAGCTCCACCCAGTCCAGCTCCTCGGACCAGCACCTGGGGCAGATTACGCCGGGAGGAAAGGCGACGTGTCCGCACTTCCGGCATTTGGTAGTGGTGAACTTGCCCTCCCGGAGGTGCTCGTAAAATGGATAGAGGCGGTTGAACTCCTGGCACTCTAAGGGCCACATGTCCATCTCCGCCACGTAGGTTCCATTCAGGGCGGGGGTCCCGACTATCTCGGCCTTTTTCATCTCGGACATCGCTCTTCTCCTTATCTCGTTCCCGGCGGGCGGCTAATCCACCGGCTCCCGGCCGTAGATGACCACGGTGTGCTGGGCGCAGGTGCCGCTGAGGTTATGCGCCAGCCCGAACCTGGCGTCCTTCACCTGGTTGATGGCGCGACCCTGGAGCTGCTTGCATAACTCCAGCGACTGCCGGGCGCCGGAAGCGCCGAAGGGGTGACCAACGCTGATAAGTCCGCCGTCGGTGTTGGTGGGCAGCGCGCCATCCAGCTTGATGGCGCCGGAAGCCACGAAGTCGCCGCCCTCTCCCTTCTGGCAGAACCCGAGCTCCTCGAGCTCGATAATCTCGGAAATCGTAAAGCAGTCGTGCACCTGGGCCACGTCGATATCTTTGGGGGTCAGCTGGGCGTTCTTAAAGGCCACCTCGCCGGCCTTCTTGAGGTGGGGCCACTCGGCCAGAGTCTCGCCCGGCCAGCCGGCCGACATGCTGTGGGTGGCATGCTGTCCGGTGCCCCGCAGGTAAACCGGGGGACGGTCGGAAAGCTCTTTAGCCCTCTCTTCCGAGGCGATGATGACGGCAGAGGCCCCGTCGGAGAGCGGACAGCAGTCGTACAGCCCGAAGGGGTCGGCGATTATCCTGGCTTCCATGGCTTCCTTTAATGTCAGCGTCCGACCGGAGAACTGGCCCTTGGGGTTGGTGGTGCCGTAGTTATAGTTGGCCACGGAGACGTGGGCCATCTGTTCCTTGGTCGTCCCGTAGCGCTTCATGTGCATCTTGGCAATCATGGCGAAGAATGGCGGCGGCACGCCCAGGCCCATCGCCGAGTCCCAGTCATGGTCATTGACCATCAGCTGGGTGTAGTTCGTCTCCCAGCGCTGGGGCATAAAGACCTTCTCCGCCCCGGTGACCAGGATGACCTCGGCGATGCCGCTCTCGATAAGGCCCTTGGCGACGATGATGGCGGAGTTGGAGCCGGCGCACAGGGTGTCCAGCCGGATACATATGGAAGTCGGTTTCAGACCCAGCCGGTGCACCACGAGAGGGGCGGTGTTCAAAGCCGAGGAATGCCGGCCGGCCATGGTCGTGGCGACGATGAGCCCGTCGATATCATCCGGCTTCAGCCCCGGTATGTCCTGGGAGCAGGCGCTGGCCGCCTCCTGAATCATGTCCAGCAGGTGGGCTTGCCGGATACCGAATTTGCTGGTGCCCCCACCGACGATGACGGCATTCTTTTTTAGTGCCATGCGAACGCCTCCTTTGCTATGTCCTGACGTGTCTGGCTGCGGAAATCATTGACGGTTATCCCGGGTATATCTGCCGCCCCATCCCCCACAATTGACCCTGTTAATCTTACCAGAAACCAAAGCCGGGTGTAAAGCAGCACATATATGAAGTCTCATGGGTAATTGGGCGTATTTTTACCAGTGGAGACAGGACCGACAGGCCTGTTTTTAGTAGCTGGCAAAGCTGGGTAAAAATGTAGCAATCTGAGGGAAGACCATCAGTATAACCGTACAAATAATCAGGGCAACCAGGAAAGGTAATATCCCCTTAAAGATAGTCTCAATAGGTATCTCCGGGGCAATCCCTTTGATGACAAAGACATTTACTCCAACCGGCGGCGTGATTACTCCCATCTCAGCTACGAGGACGACAATGACTCCGAACCATATCAGGTCAATGCCGAGGCTGCTAAGCAAGGGGAAGATGATGGGAATGAGGAGCACTATCAGGGCCATGGAATCCATAAAGAAGCCGCCGACGAAAAATATCAGGACGATGACCCCGATGATACCCATCGACGGCAGAGGCAGCCCCTCTATCCAGTCGACCAGCATGAAAGGTATCCTGGAGATAGCCATAAAGTGGCCGAAAATCGTGGCCCCGGTAATAATGAAGATAACCATGCACGATGTTCGCAGGCCATCTTTTGTGGCCTCGAAAAACCCCCTCCAGGTCAGCTCCCGCCGGGCAAGGCCGATAACCAGGGCGCCGATGGCTCCAATCGCCCCGGCCTGAGTTGGACTGAACCATCCGAGAAATAGTCCCCCTATGGCCAGGGCGAATAAAATGACGGTCTCAATTATTCCGGTAGTTGCCCTCAGCTTCGCTCGCCAGCTGGTCGGTGGTCCGGGAGGTCCGAAGGAGGGGTTACGCAGGCAGATAAGAAAAACCGTTAAGACAAAGAACAGGCTGAGAAGTATCCCCGGCAATATTCCGGCGACGAAGAGTTTACCGATGGACTCCTCGGTCAGCAGCCCGTAAACAATAAAGACGGTGCTGGGTGGAATGAGAATACCAAGCGTACCGGCGGCCGCCACGGTGCCGGTGGCCAGCATGTCATCGTAGTTGTATCTCTTCATCTCCGGAAGCGCTACCTTGCCCATGGTCGCTGCCGTAGCCGCCGTCGAGCCGCATATTGCCGCGAAACCGGAACAGGCCAGCACGGTGGCCATGGTCAAACCGCCGCGCAGGTGACCTACCCAGGTGTAGGCTGTTTCGTAAAGCCGCTTGCTGATTCCCGAGGCGAAAGCGAAGGAACCCATGAGGATAAACATCGGGATAACACTTAGCGGGTATGAGGAAAACTGGTCGAAGATATCCCGGGCGAGTATACCGAGCGCCGCTTCCGGGTGGGCTAAATAGGCGAAACCGGCCACCCCCACGAAGGCCATCGCGAAAGCCACCGGCATCCTGAGGAGAAAAAGGAGGAGGAGAGCGCCGATACCGATTACCCCGATGACGGCCGAACTCATCCTTTTACCATCCTGGCTATCGATTTGAGGAGCCCGTGTAAAAGTACCAGACAGACCGGGATATTGGCGGCGGCGATAGCGTAGACGAAAGGATAAATAGGTATATGAGCGGTGGCGCTGTATTCCCCCGAGGTTTGAAAGGAAAGACCCAGCACCGAGAGTCGCCAGATAATCGTAATGAAGAGTCCTAATCCCAGAAGAAAAATAATACTATCGACGATCGCCCGGGTACGTTCGGGCAGCCGGCTGACAAAGAACTCCACGCGGACATGCCGGCCGATAATCAGCGTAAAGGCAAGGGCAAAGCCAATGGCTACCGCCTGGGATAGCATCACGACGTCAAGGGCACCAAAGAGACGCCAGGAAAAGACCTTAGCCCCAACCACATCGATGCCGGTGATAAGCATTATCAGCAGCAGCCCGGCAGCCCCAATCCACTCAAACCAGTCGCTAAACCGCCGATTAAACTTTTCTAATTTGTCTAACACCGGGCTTCACTCATCAGCTCTGGCGGGTGCGGGGGCAAAACCCCCGCACCCGGTTTGAGACGCAGGCATAGATTGACCAACAGTCCCAGGCCTTCAAGCTTAAGGCCCAACTTCGCAAGACTTACCTTCCCAATCGTTAGAGGGACCTCTTCAGGGGATAAGCCTTGTTATTTTATCAGGGCCTCGGGTTTTACCTCCGGGGGACCGGCGACCGACGGTATGCGCAGGGCTATCTGCTTGGCCGTCCAGTAGTCAATCCGCTCCCGTAAGAAGCTAATCCAGCCTTTGACCTCTGCCTCGGTATACCCTTTAGCCACCATCCCTTTTACATAGTTGTCGATTACCGGTTCGACAGCGGCCTTCCACCTGGCCACCTCGTCAGAGGACAACTCGATAAACTCGACACCCTTCTCCACACCGTAGGCTTTGCCGACGAAATCTACGGAGTTCCACATTAAAATAGAACGTTCCTTGTACTCTCCAACGAGTTTATCAAAGGTGCCTTTGACATCCGGCGGCAACTTGGCATAGCTGTCCTTGTTCATCACCAGGTAAAACGGATAAGGATTGGTGATCTGCCAGACCGATGTCTCGTATTTTACCACCTCGGCGAACTTGAACGTCCGGAGGGTTTCAAAGTTCGAAGCCTCTCCATCAATGACACCCTTGGCGATGGCATCATAGACCTCTGGCATCGGTGTGGGAGCCGGAGTTCCCCCCAGGGCTTTAATAACATCACCGGCCAGCCCGGGTGCTCTAATGGTCAGCCCCTTGAGGTCTTCCAGCTTGCGCACTGCCTTCTTGGACGTGCTGATGGCGCTGGGGGTGGAGGTATTCAACCAGAGCACTTTAACATTATCCCAATCCTTGGGCTTGAACTGTTCGTAGAAATCGTTGAGAGCCTGAGCACTGACCCAGGCACTGGGATATCCGAGAGGCAGACCGGAAACTTCGGTAACGGGCATACGACCGGGGGTGTAATAAACATGGGAGTAACCTATATCAGCGACTCCATCAATTACTCCGTCGAACATCGCCGGGGCTGTCAGCAACGCACCTCCGGCAAAGTAGTCGACTTTTACTTTCCCGCCGGTGCGCTTTTCCAGCTCGCGGCTAAATTCTTCGACTATTCCCGATTGACCGGACGGGGGAGGAAAGAAGTTGGCCACTTTAAGCGTAACTGTCCCCGTGGACGGTGCGGGGGCCGGAGCGGGGGCCGGCGCCGGCGCGGGTGCGGGGGCCGGAGCGGGGGCGGGTGCTTGCTGGGTACAACCGATGAACAGAGCACTGATAATGACGAGGGTTAACGTGATTAGAAGAAATCTTTTCATTGCTTCCTCCTTTTACCATAGGCGTGGTTAGGTCTGCTCAGCCTGTGATTTTTATCCGTGCCTTTTGAAATCTATCACCCCCTTGCCACGATGGTTTCCTGCCGTATTAACTAATATTTTGTTATCAAGTCGCAGGTTGTTTGAATGTTACACTTAACAGCTACGGTTGTCAAGTGAAAAACGGCTATATTACCATGATGCGGAACGTCTGTCCGGCATCTCTCCAATTTGACACGCACGTTCGACAACCTTTAGAATTTATATTAACAGCCTCATAGCATTCTCGGTTATCAGAAAGGAGACAGTCATGGCCAAAAAAGAAGATAAAGTTGTTCTTTCTACCCTGTGGTCTGCCGGCTGCGGCTCGCACGGGGGATGCGGCTGCGAGATTTACGTTAAAGACGGCCGGGTTACCAAAGTGGAAGGAAACCGGAATCATCCCTTTAACCTGGGAAGGCTCTGCCCCAAGGGACTGGCGATACCGCAGTACATGTACCACCCGGACCGGGTCACCCACCCGCTGAAGCGCATCGGCGAGAGGGGTGAAGGCAAGTGGCAGCAGATTACCTGGGACGAGGCCTACGATATCATCGAGAAGAAATTCAAGGATATCCGCGATAAACACGGCGCGGAATCGGTCATTTTCTGTCAGGGCACCGGCCGGGACATCGGGGGGCCCATCACCTTCCTGATGTACGCCTACGGCAGCCCCAACTGGGTGCAGGTGGGACTGGCCGGCCATGCCTGCTATACGCCGCGTCTCGGAGCCATGTTCGCCACCCAGGGCGCCTACTGCGTTCTGGACGCCTCCCAGTTCCTGGAGAAGCGCTACGATTCCCCCGAGTGGACGCCGCCGAAGTACATTATCATCTGGGCGCAAAACCCCGCCACCGGCTGCCACGACGGTTTCTACGGCCACTGGATAATCGACTGCATGAAGCGGGGATCCAAGCTCATCGTCATCGACCCCCGGTCAACCTGGTTCACCAGTCGCGCCGAGGTGCACCTCCAGAACCGCCCCGGTACGGACGGCGCTATCGCTATGGGCATGCTCAACGTTATCATCAACGAGGGACTCTATGATAAAGAGTTCGTGGCGAAGTGGTGCTACGGCTTTGACGAGCTGAAGAAGCGCGTCCAGGAGTACCCGCCGGAGAAGGTGGAGCAAATCACCTGGGTGCCCGGGGAGCTTATCATCAAGGCGGCCCGGCTCTTCGCCAAGAACAAGCCTTCGGCCATCCAGTGGGGCGAGCCGGTGGACGCCATGCCTCAAGGCACCGTCGTCGCCCAGGCCATCAACCATCTCTGGGCCATCACCGGCAATATCGATAACCCCGGCGGCAATGTCATCGCCCGCAACTCCCACGGCGTCACCACCTACCCCTTCTCCTCCGCCGAGCTGACCAAACTCTACGGCGCCGACCTGGTCAAGAAGCTCAATGAAAAGAGAATCGGCGCCAACGTCTATCCCATGGTCAAGAATTTCCGCGGCTGGGTCCAGCCGGACGTCCTCCTCGAGCAGATGGAGACCGGCAAGCCCTACCCGGTCAGGGCGGCCTGGATACAGACCTCCAACATCATCGGCGGCCAGGCGGCCGACGCCCGGCGGCACTATAATGCCATGAAGAAGCTCGACTTCGTCGTCTGCGTCGACCTCTTCCAGAATCCCACCACCATGGCCCTGGCCGATATCTTCCTCCCCGCCGTCAGCATCTGCGAGAAGGAGAGCTTCCGTTCCTGGTGGCAGCCCCTCGGCGTGACCGTCAAGGCCGTGGACGAGGTTGGCGAGTGCAAGTCGGACTGGGATATCAACCTGGAAATGGCCAAGCGTCTGGCCACCAATCCCATCAAGTATAAAACCACCCGTGAGCTTATCGACGACCGCCTCAAGGACGGCAATACCAATTTCGAGAAGCTGAAGGCCAAAGGCTGCTGGGAGTTTCCGCCGGAAGGCCACCCCACCCGCCCCTACTACCGCTACGAGAAAGGCCTGCTACGGGGCGACGGCAAGCCCGGCTTCGATACGCCTACCGGCAAGGTGGAGCTATATTCCAAGCGTTACGAGGAGTGGGGTCTCGACCCCCTGCCGTACTACGAGGAACCCGCCGAGAGCCCGGTATCATCGCCGGAACTTTTCAAGAAGTACCCGCTGATACTGACGACGGGCCGTCGCTCACCGGTCTTCTTCCACTCGGAGCACCGTATGATACCCTGGCTCAGAGAGCTCGACCCCGACCCCATTGTGGAAATCAATGATAAGACGGCCGCCGAGCTTGACGTCAGCAACGGCGAGTGGGTCTATATCGAGAACCAGCGCGGCCGGGTCAAGTTCAAGGCCAAGGTTACCCCCACCGCCCACCCCGGGGTCGTCACCGCGCCGCACGGCTGGTGGCTGCCGGAGACCGAAGGCCGGGAACCCAACCTCTTCAGCACCTGGGACCACAACATCAATAACCTGACCTCCATGGGGAACCAGGGTAAGTCCGGTTTCGGCGGCACCAACTACCGTTCCAGCCTCTGCCGCATTACCAAGATTAAGGACTGAAAGGAGCAGCCATGCCACGCAACGGCTTACTGATTCACTACGAGTACTGCACCGGATGTCATGCCTGTGAGGTCGCCTGCAAGCAGGAGCACAACTTCTCCGGGGGCATGTGCGGCGTCAGGGTGGACGAGCTGGTCACGGTTGGGCCGGACAAGGTCCACGTCGATAATATTCCGGTCATCACCCGGTTCTGCGACCTCTGTGCGGAGAGGGTCAAGGGCGGCGAGACGACCGCCTGCGTCAAGCACTGCCAGGCGATGTGTCTGACCTACGGCCCGATAACCGACCTGGCTAAAACCATGGAAAAAACGCCGCGGTCGCTCATCTTCGCCCCCAGGTAGGCCATCTGACCCGGAACCCCGCTAAAGGCCGGCGCCCGGAGCCGTGACGGTTGCCAGGAAGGAGACATCGTTCATGAACGGTTGGATGGGTAAGATTCTTCAGGTTGACCTTGGTAACGGCAGTATTACCGAAATTGCCACCCGACCCTACGCCGAGAAGTACCTCGGCGGGCGCGGTATCGCTTCCCGGATTTACTGGGAAACCGTCAAGCCGGAGACGAAGGCCTTCGACCCCGATAACCGCCTTATCTTCATGGCCGGCCCGCTGGTGGCCTCCGGCGCCCAGGCGGCCAACCGCATGTCCGTGGTCGGCAAGTCGCCGATGACCTACCCGGAGGGCTTCTGCTACGGCAACATCGGGGGCTTCTTCGGGGCTGAGATGAAACAGGCGGGATGGGACGGCATCGTGGTTACGGGTCGCTCCCCTAAACCCGTCTATCTGAACATCCACAACGACAAAGCCGAGCTCCTCGAGGCGTCCTCTCTCTGGGGCAAGGGCGCCCTGGAGGTCGAAAAAATAGTCGGGCAGACCCACGGCGAAAGGGCCCGCTTTCTTACCACCGGCATCGCCGGCGAGAACCGGGTAAGGAGTGCCATAATCTATGGCTCCCACCAGTCCACCTCCACCGCCGGCTTCGGGGCGGTGATGGCCTCCAAGAACCTCAAGGCCATCGTCATCAGGGGCAACGGAAAAGTCAGCGTGGCCGACCCCGCCCGACTCGGTGAGCTTAACCGCTACACGCTTAAAATCTGCCAGCGCGTCCACCTGGCCGTCCCCCCGCTGTTCACCGGCACCGGCCACGGACACCTGCTGGAGGTCAAGGGCAAGGGGGGCTGCGACCGCTGCGGTATCGTCTGCGTCCGGAACTACTACCGTTACGGCCAGCGCCTCGAGGGCTACCGCCGCTGCCAGGCCATGGAGTACTACCTCCCCTGGCGCTACGGACGAGACGACGAGCCGGTGGACACTGTCTTCGATGCCCCTACCATCGCCAACGACTACTCTATCGGCACTTTTGAGCTCCAGAGCATCTTCGACTGGCTCTATGCCTGTCTGAAGGCCAGGGTCCTCACCGATGAAGAGATAGGCCTGCCGCTGTCCAAGATAGGCACCCGCGAGTTCCTCGAGAAGCTGCTCCACGCCATCGCTCACCGCCGGGGCTTCGGGGATATCCTGGCCGAGGGGCTGGTCAGGGCCGGCGAGAAAGTGCCGCCCAAAGCCCGTGCCATGTTCAGTCACTACGTTGCTCCCATCGGGATGATGGACCTCTCCCCGGCCCGGGCCATCGTAGCCCACGCCCTGATTTACCCCATGGAGCCCCGCGTCCACCAGCCCATCATCCACGAAATCAGCTTCATCAACGCCGCCTGGAGCATCAACAACATGCAGCCGGGCAGCACCAACATCACCACAAGTGTCATTCATGGCATCGCCAAAGCCTTCTGGGGTAGCGACGCCGCCGGCGACCTCTCCAGCTACGAGGGCAAGGCCCTGGCGGCGCTGAAGATTCAGAACCGCACCTATACCAAGGACTCCCTCGGGCTCTGCGATTTCACCTGGCCGATTACCTACTCTTTCGCCACGCCGGACCACGTCGGCGACCCCGACCTGGAGGCAAAAATCTTCACGGCGGTCACCGGCATCGACGGTAAGGAGCTTGACCTCGCGGCGGAGCGCATCACCAGCGTACAGCGGGCCATCATGGTCCGGGAGGGGCGTAATGTCCCCAAAGACGATTACCCCCCCGAGTTCAACTTCACCGAGCCCCTCGGCCCGGGCCCGCGCGGGGGTGCCGTAATGGTCCCCGGCCCCGACAACGAGACCGTAGACGCCACCGGCAAAGTCCTCGACCGGGACAAGTTCACGGCCATGCTCAAGGAGTACTACGGCCTGCGCGGCTGGGACGAGGACACGGGCCTGCCGAAGGCCAAGACCCTGAGAAAGCTCGGCGTGGAGGACCTGCTCCCCGGCTTTACGCATTAAAGTCTGGTACGCAGGTTCTCACGCTCCTTTTGCCCGTTGTCCGGCATATCGATAACAACAGACGACCCGCTCGGGGCTGTCATTCCAGCGAAGGCTGGAATCCAGGGATAGGCGGTGGGGTTCTGGATTCTGGCCTGCGCCAGAATGACATCATATTTATATAGCTAACTCTATTTGCGAAGCACTACACCAGATATATATAAAAGAACAGTCCCGCGGGTCTTGAGTTCCCGGCGGGACTGTCTGTTTTACGCGGTACTGCGGTTAGAACCTGATAAGCGTGATAAAAACGGGGCCGAAGATGACGGCCACTTTGCCCACCAGCTTGATAAGGATGTTCAGGGAGGGGCCGGCCGTGTCCTTGAAGGGGTCGCCCACCGTGTCGCCGATGACGGCGGCCTTGTGAGCATCGCTGCCCTTGCCGCCCAGGGCGCCGGACTCGATGTACTTCTTGGCGTTGTCCCAGGCGCCGCCGGAGTTGGCCATCATCACCGCCATCAGGAAGCCGGTCACCAGGGCGCCGATGAGCAGGCCGGCCACGGCCTCCGGGCCCAGCGTGAAGCCGAGAATCAGCGGCACCACGATAACCAGCACGCCGGGGATAATCATGGACTTGAGGGCTACCTTGGTGGCGATATCAACGCACTTGACGTAGTCCGGCTTGACACCTTCCTGGCCCTCGAGGAGCCCCTTGATTTCGCGGAACTGGCGCCTTACCTCGTTGACGATAGCGAAGGCGCCGGTACCGACGCCGTTCATGGCGAGGGCGCTGAAAACAAAGGTGAGCATGCCGCCGATGAGGATACCTGAAATGACGGCAACGTTGGTCAGGCTGGCGACGCCGCCCTCGAGTTTTACAACCTGGAAGTAGGTGGCCAGCCAGGCGAGAGACGCCAGGGCCGCCGAGGCGATGGCGAAACCCTTGCCCAGGGCCGCCGTGGTATTGCCGACGGCATCCAGGGCCTCGCAGCGCTCCCTGACCTCTTTACCCAGGCCGGCCATCTCGGCGATGCCCGCCGAGTTATCGGCAATCGGCCCGTAGCAGTCCATGGCCAGCAGCATACCCAGGTTGATGAGCATGCCCATGGCGGCGATGCCGATGCCCAGCAGCCCGCCGAAGATGTAGGCCACCACCGTGCCGATGACCACCAGGATAACGGGCAGCACCGTGCTCATCATGCCCTGGGACATGCCTTCGATGATGGTCACCGCTGCGCCGCTTTCCGCCGCCCTGGCTATCTTCTTGGTGGGGCCTCGGTCGGCGGAGGTGAAGTACTCCGTGGACAGCGAGATAAGGAAGCCGGCCACCAGGCCAGCCACCAGCGCGCCGAACAGGGAAAGGTCACCGGCGTAGAACCAGATAATCAAGCCGCTGGCTATTATCATCAGGATATTGCTGACATAGACGCCCCGGTTCATCGTGGCGTGGGCTTTATGCACCTGCTCCTCGAAGCCTCCGCCGCTTATCTCTTTGGGGCGGACGGAGAGCGCCCCGATAATGGAGCAGATGATGCCCGCCGCCGCCAGCAGCAGCGGCAGGAAAAGACCTTTGGTGGCCCCCAGCTCCAGGGAAACCACGCCCAGCACCATGGAAGCGGCGATGGCGCTGACGTAAGACTCGTAGAGGTCGGAGCCCATGCCGGCCACGTCGCCGACATTATCGCCGACGTTATCGGCAATGACGGCCGGGTTACGAGGGTCGTCCTCGGGGATGCCGGCTTCCACCTTGCCCACCAGGTCGGCCCCCCACGTCGGCGCTCTTGGTGAAGATGCCGCCGCCGGCCCTCAGGAAGAGG
>JBDRFW010000135.1:0-2381 GCA_043818415.1 Chloroflexota bacterium
GCTGCCGGTGACCGCGCCGGTCAGTTCGATTTGGTCGCCGGGATTTACGCCCAGCCGGCCGGCAACCGTCTCGCCGACGATAACCCGGCTTGGGGGAGGGTCGGACGCGCCGGTGCCGGTTATCTTCCATGATGGAAAGACGGTGGCAGTCTGTTCGAGTCGGGTGCCAACGATGACGACTTCACGCCCTCTCACCTGGACCACCCCGTAAAGATAGGGCACATAGCCCAGCAGGCGGTCCCCGTCTATCATCGCGGCGGCGCGGGAAACGTCTTCCAGGGAGATATATGGCTGAGTTTCCGGTGAGGCCGGGGTTATCACCAGGTTTGCGCCGTAGGCGCGCAGCTCCCGGCCCATCTTCTGCCCGATATCGTAATACAGGCCGGCTAGGCCCGAGATAATGGCGGTGCCAATGACAATAGCGGCGAAAGCGATGGCGATGCGTAGCTTGCGCCTGACCACGTCGGCGGTTATCATCCTGACCAGCATCCATCTTTTATTCATTATGACTGTCTCCCCACCAGTATCGCCGCCGGCCGCAACCTGGAAATGAGACGGACTGTTCCCAGGCTGCCCAGCAGGCTGAGACCCACCGCTATCGCTAGTGATACGGGAATTACCAGCATCTTGAGCTCCAGCCCGGTCCCGAAGACGCTGGTGGCGATGAACCGGGCCATGGCCAACCCCACGCCGTAGCCGAGCGCGCCACCGACCACGCCGATGACGGCCGCTTCCGCTAGGAAAAGCCAGGCGATGCTCACATCATGCCCGCCCATCGCTTTAATCAGTCCTATCTCGCGGCTGCGCTCCAGAGCGGCAGCTCCGGTGAGACTGGAAATACCCAGCGCCGAACCGGCTACGGCCGCTAGGGCGAGCAGGGTCATTAGCAGCTGCACCTTTCCCAGGATGATCCCTTCCGCTTCCGCAATTTGTCGGATGGGCCTGGCGCGCGCGCCGGGGATAGCTTCCTCTATCTGGTAAGCCACCGAATCGACGTATGGGGAGCAATACCAGACCTCGAACTCTTCCCGGCTCAGCGAGTCGACCCCCTGCTCTTCAACGCGGCGGCCAAGCTCGTTCTTGGGCATGGTCAGGGCGCTTACCTCTATCTGCGATACTTTATCCGGCTGCTGTGTCGCTGCCTGCAGCCAGTCAAGAGGAACGAAGATCTGCCGGTCTTCCTCGCCCCCCGCGGCGATTATCCCGCTCACCATGATATTACGCGGGCTGCCAGCGGGGGTAAAAGTCAGAGTTAGGCTGTCGCCGGGTTTCAGGGAAAGCTGCCGCGCCATGTCCTCTCCCACCAGGGCCGTACCGGTAGCGGCGGTGTCTTCCGGCCAGGCCCCGTCCACCCGCCACCACTTCTTCAGCGGTTTCACCCCGGTCACCACCGTTTCTCCGGTAGGTACCACCAGCGTTTTCTCGAACCAGGTGCCGATAACCGTTACCCGGCTACCATCCAGCGCCGCGGCACCTGCTTTCAGATAGGGAGCGAAGTCGACGATGTTGTTCCTCCAGAATATCATCTTGAGCCTGGGCAGGTCGGCCTCGGACAGATGCCCCGTCCCTTCTAGGGGGTTGAAGTCGACCCCCTCAATCTCCAGCGGCACGGCTGCCGCCTCCGGCGTTACCAGGATATTAGCCCCGTAGCTCCGGAGCTCGCGGCCGACCTTATCGCCCACGTCCAGGGAAACGTTCAACATGGCCGCCGCCAGCGAGGTGCCGGCCGCCACCATGACCACGGCCAGGGCTTTCCTCTTCCAGCCCCGGATGAAAGAACGTCGTAAAATCCTCAGGAACACGGCCAGGACCTCCTCACCGGGCAAACACCTTCCCGGCTTTTTCCAATGCTTCTACCGGAATGACCAGGTTATCTCCCTCCGGCCCTCCGTCGAGAGGGATGGGGTTGCAACCTCCGGGAAATCCCATGGTCACGATGTTGATAGCGGCCCCACACCGGTTACAGATAACATCCTTACCTTCCTGCCGGTACCCGGCCACCCCGCAGAACTCGCAGGCATCCAGACCGAGGCCGTAGACGCCGGACCCCTTGTGGACCGCCAGGAAACGCACCGCGGTGCCGCCGGATGTCTGGTAAGAGAAACGATGCAGCTTGCCATCGCCCAGGGAGCTTACCAGTATGGCTACCCTGCCTTCCTGAGCTGTAACCGGCTCGGCCGGCGACAGCTCCAGCGAACGGTTCGTCAGGATGGCCGCGCCGCCCTCGGCTAGTATCACCAGGGAGAGCAAAAAAACTGTCGCCGTCAGCAAGGCCCCCCGCTGGCGGTAGCCTGCCCGGAGCTTCCTCCTCTGGGCGGGGTTAAAGCCCTCGAGGGCCGGACGGTGCCGCCGCCGTTCCCACGCAGCCAGCAGCACCAGGG
>JBDRFW010000136.1:0-3286 GCA_043818415.1 Chloroflexota bacterium
GGCGGTGGGGCGGGGGGAAATCGTGACGCCGCTGCCGCCGCTGCCGGAAAGTTGGGTCGTCCTGGTGCTGCCGGATGTCCCCCGCGAGCCGGGCAAGACCGCGGCGATGTACCGCCGGCTGAAGCCGTCCCATTACACGGACGGTAAAATCACCGAAAAGCTGGTCCGGGCTCTGCGAGAAGGGCGGAAAATCACCCCTTCTATGCTGTTCAACACCTTTGAGAACGTAGCTTTTACCCCCCGCGCCAAAACCCGGATTTACGTAGAGCACCTGGTAAAGCTCGGCGCTCCCCGCGTCCACCTCGCCGGCTCCGGCCCGGCCCTCTTTACCCTGCTAGAGGACAAGGACCGGGCGGAGGACCTGCACGCACGCTGCCGGGACCAGGGGATGGAGGCGTACCTCGTCAAGACGCTCACCGATGGAGAATCTCAGGACTTACGGTAACCCGCCTTACCGCGTGGCGGTGGTTCACGGAGGCCCGGGCGCGCCGGGGGAGATGGCGCCGGTGGCCCGGGAGCTGGCCTCACTCGCGGGCGTCCTGGAGCCGCTGCAAACCGCCGCGACTCTCGACGGGCAGGTAGCGGAGCTGCGGAAAGTGTTAGAAAAAAACGCCGACCCGCCCATGGTGTTAATAGGGTGGTCGTGGGGCGCCTGGCTCAGCTTCATCGTCGCTGCCCGCCACCCGGCACCGGTCGGGAAGCTCATCCTCGTCGCCGGAGGCCCCTTCGAGGAAAGGTACGCCGGGGGTATTATGCCGACCCGGCTGGAGCGGATGACCGGGGCACAGCGGACCGAGGTCTTCCGCCTGGCGGACGTTTTAAACGACCCCTCGGGCGGGGATAAAGACGCGGCTTTTGCCCGGCTCGGCGAGATAATCGCCCGGGCCGACATCTTCGACCCTCTGCCTTATCAGAGCGAGCTGCTGGAGGTACGCTACGACATTTATAATCACGTCTGGCCGGAGGCCGATGAACTGCGGAATAGCGGCGAGCTTTTACGACTGGGGGAGCAAGTCCGCTGCCCCGTGGTGGCCATCCATGGCGACTACGACCCACGTCCCGCGGCGGGCGTCCGCGACCCTCTCTCGCGCGTGCTGAAGGATTTCCGCTTCATCCTGCTGGAAAAATGCGGCCACGAGCCCTGGCGGGAAAAGAGCGCCCGGGACAGGTTTTATGAGATACTGAAAAGAGAGGTGGCATCATGGCTTTAATCGTGGTGGATAAACAGACTTGTACCCGGTGCGGGGCCTGCGCCGCGGTATGCCCCGGAGGGTTTTTCATTTTCCGGGAGAACCGCTACCCGCGTCCCATCCCCGGCGTCGAGGAGTTTTGCATCAGGTGCGGCCACTGCGTGGCCGTCTGCCCTGCGGACAGCCTGGACCACCGTGAAGTGCCGGTGGCACAGTGTCCCCCGATAGAGCCATCACTTAAGGTAACCTTCGAGCAGTTTGCGCAGCTTGCCAGGAGTCGGCGCTCCATCAGGGCCTATAAAGATAAAAAAGTCCCCCGCGAGGAAATTACCCGTCTCATCGATGTCGCCCGCGGCGCCCCTAACGGCCACAATACGCAGTCGGTGCGCTGGCTCGTTTTCGACGATAGAGAGGAGATAAGCCGTCTCTCGGAAATCGGGACCGACTGGATGCGGTGGTCGATAAAAAATAAGAAGGGAATGGTCCAGTTCCTGAAAGGAGTCCTCAAGCGCCAGGAGACCGGCTATGACGAGTTTCTCCGCAGCGCGCCGGCCATCGTCGTCGCTTACGCCGAGAAGGGCAACCCCATTGCTTTTTACGACTGCGTCATCGCCCTGACCTACCTCGAGCTGGCGGCCTGTACCGCGGGACTGGGGTGCTGCTGGGCCGGCCTGCTTCAGTCCGCCGCCACCAGCTTCCCCCCGATGATGGAGGTCTTGGCTATCCCGGAGGGACACGCGCCCTACGGCAGCATGATGCTGGGCTATCCCCGGTACAGCTACCGGCGGTCGCCACTGCGCCAGCCGGCCCGCATTACCTGGCGACCTTAACGTCGCAGGAAAAATAACTTTACATAACAGGGAGCCATGATGAACATGATTGACGAGACAGATATCCGCCCGGAAAAAGAACATTATTTCGAGCTGCTGGCGCAGCAGGTTATAAAAAACCTTCAAAAAAGGAAAATGAGCGGACAGTATGTTGCCGACCGAAATCAGGCCGTGTCAGCCGTCCTCGATATGATTCCTCCGGGGGTTGTGGTGGCGCGGGGGGATTCCCTCAGCCTCGAACAGATAGGACTCCCCTCAGCAATTATCAAGCGCAACCAGAACAAGCTGATTGACCCCTTCAGGACGGATGGCGAGGGACATTGGACGGATACCCCCGAAGCAAGAGAGCGGATGATGAGGGAGTCTTTTTCCGTCGATATTATGGTAACCAGCGTTAACGCCATTACACTCGACGGTAAACTGGTAAGTATCGACGGCAACGGCAACCGGGTGGCGGCGATGATTTACGGGCCCGCTAAGGTCATTCTTGTTGCCGGTGTTAATAAGATTGTCAAAGACGTCGACGAGGCCCTGGAGCGGATACACGGGTACGCCGCGGGTGTGAACGCCACCAGGCATTTGGTAAAGCATAACGATGAAATATTCCGGGATTTACCCTGTGTCAAGACCGGCGGCTGTGTCGATTGCCGGCATGACTGGAGAATCTGCAACTACACGGTGATTATCGAGGGTGCCCTGCCGAAACATAAGGGCCGGATAAACGTGGTGCTGGTCGGTGAAGAGCTGGGCATATAATCGGGGTAAAGGGGATATTCAGGCAGTCCCGTGAGAGATACGGTAATGGGTTTCCCCGGCAACTGCCAGACCACGGCCATGGGCATCATGCCCCATACGGACGTGGGCCGGGCGCTGCAGCTGGCCCTGGGACTGGATATCCCCTTCTGGCCGCAGCTCCCCAACGTCAGCTACTACGAGGACATGTACGCCCAGGCCTCGGAGCACTTTCCCGGCATGGCCGTGGACGTCGAGAATAAAAAGATAACCTTCGATACCGCCCGGTTCGAAGCAGAGCTGGCGGACTACTCCCAGAAGATGGCGGACCCCGCTACCTTCACCCTGAGTAAAAGTCACTCCGCCGTCTATCACCGCTTCCTGGCCGAAGACCTGAGTAAATATACCGCCGTCCGGGGGCAGCTCATCGGGCCGGTCAGCTTCGGCTTCAAGGTCCCCGACGAGAACAACCGGCCGGTTATCTATAACGATTCGGTCCGGACGCTGCTGTTCGACTTCATCAAGAGCAAGGTC
>JBDRFW010000137.1:0-6991 GCA_043818415.1 Chloroflexota bacterium
TCCCCAGGGTACGCAGTGCCGCAATATGATTGTCCTTAATCAAAATGCCGTCGCCCAGATGGAGGCGGTGGTTCTTGCCGCCGCCCATCCGCACGGCGTACTTTTCCAGCAGCCGCAGGCCGGGGGTGGTCTTGCGGGTATCGACGATACGGGCGGGGAGCCCCTTGACGGCGGCCACGTACTGTGCCGTCAGCGAGGCGATGCCACTGAGCCTCTGGAGGAAGTTGAGGGCGACCCTCTCCGCCTTGAGGATGCTGGCGACGCTGCCGGCCACGGTGCCGACGGTGTCGCCGGGCTTTATCGCCGTGCCGTCCTGTATTAAGATGCCAATCTTCAGGGAGGGGTCGACGCGTTGAAAGACGCGCCCCGCCACGCCGATGCCGGCCAGGACTCCCTTTTCCTTTACCAGGAACGAGGCGCGGCCGGAGAGGTCGGGTGGTAGGAGCGCCTGGCTGGTGACGTCCCCGTGGCTGACGTCCTCGTCCAGGGCGAGGTCGATAATCCTATCGACCTCTTTCTCCGGCAGCTGCGGTGTGCTCACCGGCTTACTTCTCCTGGCGTAAGACGACGCTTGCCCGCGCCACCCGGAGGGTGGTCCCGGACTCTACCTTGATGACCACGCTGTCTTCGGAGAGGTTGTCAATCGTCCCGTAAATGCCGCCGGAGGTCATGACGCGGTCGCCCTTCTGCAGCTCCCGCATCAGCGTCTCGTGCTGTTTCTGGCGCTTGCGCTGGGGCCTTATCATCAGCATGTAGAACAGGCCGAAGATGACCACCAGGAAGATAATCATGGGCCAGATGTTCCCCTGTTCCTGTGGGGCCCCGGTACCCGCCGGGGCCAGGCAGCCGCTAGCGACGGCCAGAATGCCGATGAGCAGTACCGCGATTAAACTTAAACTAACTATCCTGCGCATATTATCCTTTATCCTCCTGATTAACGTTACCGGGTTCAATGCTACCCCGCAGCGACCACGGACTGGTCGCCTCGATTTTGATATTCATCAGCTCCCCGAGGCAGTCGCCGTCACGGCGGAAGAACACCAGCTTATCGGTACGGGTGCGGCCGTACCATTTGCCCTGCTTTTCCCCCTCCACCAGTATTTCCACTACCTTACCCAGCCGGCGGGCGTTGATTTCCGTTTGTATTGCCTCCTGGAGTCGTTCGACTGTGTCCAGCCGGGCCTTTTTCTCGGGGAGGGGCACGTTGTCCTCGAGCTCCCGGGCGGCCGCCGTCCCTTCCCGGGGGGAGTAGGCGGCCATATGCACTGTATCAAACTTTATGCCGGAGAGCAAGTCCACGGTCTCCCGGAACTGGGCCCCGGTCTCGGAGGGGAAGCCGACGATGACATCGGTGCTGAGAGCGACCCCCGGTATATTCTCGCGTATCCGCGCCACGAGTTCGCGGTACTGTTCGACCGTATAGCCGCGTTTCATGGCCGCGAGGACTTCGTCGCTGCCGGCCTGCACCGGCAGGCTTATCTGCTCGCAGACCTTGTCCAGCCGGGCGATGGCCTCGATGAGCCGCGGACTCATGTCCTTGGGGTGGTTGGTGAGGAAACGCAGCCGCGCCAGCCCCTCGACGGCGTTGACCTCGCCGAGGAGGTCGGCCAGCTCCGGCTTACCGGGGAGGTCGCGCCCGTAGGAGTCCACGTTCTGTCCCAGCAGGGTGACCTCTCTGGCCCCCCGCCGCACCAGCTCCCTCACCTCGCAGGTAATTTCCGAAAGTGGCCGGCTCCTGTCCCGCCCGCGCCGGTAGGGGACGATGCAGTAGGAGCAGAAGTTGTCGCAGCCCTGGCTGATGGTGACGTAGGCGGTCGGTGAGGGATGGCGGGGAAGAGATAGCTCCGCCGTCTTTTGCAACCACGGCGGGACTTCCCCCGGCTTGAAAAAATGGTCGATGTGGGGGTACGTCTTCTCCAGGCGGCCGGTATCCGAGTTGACCAGGCAGCCGGTCAGCGCCAGGGTAACGCCCGGCCGGGTCTTTTTCAGCGGCCGGAGGGCGTGCAGCTTGTTGACCACGCGGCTCTCGGCGCTCTGGCGCACCACGCAGCTGTTGAGCACGATGAGGTCGGCCTCCGCGGCGCTGGCCGCGGCCTCGTAGCCGAGCCCCTCGAAGCAGCTCTCCAGCCGCTCCGACTCCGCCTTGTTCATCTGGCAGCCGATTGTCCAGATATGGTACTTGGGCATTGGTACCGTCCTGCGGGAAATAATACCCCTTCGGAAGAGATGTCGGGAATATCCGTTAAAGTGGTGGCGGAGGGGGAGGGATTCGAACCCTCGACCCCGGTTACCCAGGGTAAGCACTTAGCAGGCGCCCGCACTAGACCACTATGCGACCCCTCCCACGGCCGGATAAAACGAGCCTTTTTAACAGTTTTACTATAGCATAATCACTGTTTCGGCTCAATGGTGGGAGGGGCGCGCCGCCCCGATAATTTCCCCCAGGTTCTTAATCCCCTCTTTAGCCATGAACTCCTCGATGCCTTCCAGGATATCGAGGGAGGCGCGGGGATTGGAGAACGTGGCCGAGCCTACCTGCACGGCGCTGGCCCCCGCCATGATGAACTCCAGGGCATCGGCGGCGGTGGCGATTCCCCCACAGCCGATAACGGGCACCTCCACCACCCCGGCCACGTCGTAGACCAGGGCCAGCGCCAGGGGCTTGATAGCGGGACCGGAAAGCCCCCCGGTGACGCTGGCGATGACGGGACGCCGCGTGGCGGTGTCGATGGCCATGGCACGGACGCTGTTGATGAGAGAAACGGCATCGGCGCCGGCGCCCGCCACGGCCCGGGCTATCTCCGTGATATCGTTGGTATTGGGAGTCAGCTTGACCAGCACCGGCAGGGTGGTGGCGGCCCTCACGGCGGCGGTGACGGCGGCGGCGGAAGCGGGGTCGGTCCCGAAGGCGGCGCCGCCCGCTTTAACGTTGGGACAGCTGATGTTCACCTCGATGCCGCTGACGCCGGCCACCCCCTCCAGCTCCCCGGCCACCCGGGCGTAATCGTCGATAGTATCCCCGCCGATGTTGACGATGACCGGCACCCGCCAGCCGGCCCAGATAGGGGCCTTGTCCCGGATGAGGGCTTTGACGCCGATGTTCTGCCAGCCGATGGAGTTGATGACCCCCGATGGGGTCTCCGCCAGGCGCGGCTGCGGGTTGCCCTCCCGCGGCTCCAGCGTGGTGCCCTTGCAGATAATCGCCCCCAGCTTTTGAACGTCGAACACCTCACCGTACTCGGTACCGTAGCCGAAGGTGCCGGAGGCCGTCATGACGGGGTTGGCCAGGCGCAGGCCCGGCCGGCGCCCGGGGGCTAGCCGGACTGACATGTCTGGAGGCACTTCACTCTCCTGCGTGTGATTTCCGGGTGAAAGCTTACCAGACCTTTCGCCCCCAATGCAAGTTAATGGGGGTTAACCCCCAGCGGGGAGGGGTACGCACTTGGTTGCGCTTTCCGCCCCCGGACGGTAACCTTGCCCGTAGAGGTAAGAAAAATGGCACCGACTTTAACCCTGACGAAGGATACATCGGTCGGTTTTAAGGTGAGGAAGCTTCGCGCCGCCTGCCGTCTTACCCGGCGCCAGCTGGCCGACTTCGCCGGCGTATCGCCGGAGCAGGTGGAGCACTTCGAGCGCAATCTCCCGGTGGCCCTGGATATCCGGCGGCGGATACTCAAGGAGCTCTGGGCCAGAAAAATCAAGAAGTGACGCTTATCGCGCCACTTCCCGATTCCTTTTTCTTACCGTACCTTCTTCAGGTCGGTCTTTAATCCTGGCTTTCGACTGTCATCAGTGCAGGTTCACGTACGCGCTGACCCTTCCCGGTATGGTCCTTTCCACCGTCAGTACCGGACCGTCGGCCGGCTTGACCTCCAGGGAAAAGCGGTCGTAAGGCCCGATGCTGATATTCCCCGAGGTGGGCAGGTCCACCGTCACCTGGAACAGCTCGTTGGCGTCGAGCAGGTTATCGCTGTTAATGGTGCTCAGCTTCGTAATCGTCCAGTTCACCGTAGGCAGGAAATTGTCCGCATCGCTGTAGGAAATGACCAGGGGGCTGATGTTGGCGGACGACGGATTGAAGTCGACCGGGCTGCCCGCGCGGGGGATGCCCACGGAGAAATAGATTTCCGTCACCACGCTGTTTTCCATCTTGGCGATGATGTTGCCCCGTATCTCCACCGTGGACATGGTGGATTCCAGCCCGGCGTTGACCGCCTCCTTCGCCTTCTGCGAGGAGAACAACCCGGCGGACAGCACGACGTAGGCGAACACTGAAGCCACGATGACAAAGGCGATAAGGATAATGGCCGTTTCCAGCCCGGTTATGCCTTCCTCAAAATCGCGTATCCTCTTCCACAATCTTTTAATCATACGAACCTCCCCTTTCCATTGAGTATGCTACGGTCCCTGACCGTCAACTGGCGCTTCTTGCCCACTATTTATCATGGCAGTGTAATCAGGATACCGTTTCAACGGTAACTAAAACATAAATTTACCCCGCGGTCATGTAAACATTTCATTACAGTTTGGGTTCTATTGCCCGCCGCCATGGCCTTGTGATAATATACGGTGGGGTGGTGCAGGAACCGTGGAAGGCCGCGTTCCCCTCGCGGCGGGAGGTGCCCGATGCCCAAGATATATATTATCGATGTGACCAATCGTGACGGTGTTCAAACGGCCAAGCTCGGGCTGGCCAAGCTCGAGAAGACCATGATAAACGTCTATCTCAACGAGATGGGGATATTTCAGTCTGAGTTCGGTTTCCCCACCACCCGGCACGAAATCAATTACCTCCAGGCCAACCTGGAGCTGGCCGAGATTGGCGTCATCAAGCCGCTGCGCCTGGGGGGCTGGATACGGGCGATGGCCTCCGACGTGGAGCTGACTTTTAAAAACGTGCCGAACATCGACCACCTCAACGTCTCCATCTCCACCTCCGACCAGATGATTAACGGCAAGTTCCAGGGGCGCAAGACCCACGATGACATCATTAAGGATATGACGGAAGCGGTGGATGCCGCCCGCGCCTGCGGCGCCGCGTCAATCGGGGCCAATGCCGAGGACGCCTCCCGGACGGATATCAACTACCTCGTCGAGTTCGGCCTGGCGGCCAAGGAGCACGGCGCGGACAGGGTCCGCTACTGCGATACCCTCGGCTACGATAACCCCTTCACCATCTACGATAACGGCCGGACGCTGGCGGAGAAAATCGGGCTGCCCATCGAGGTTCACTGCCATAACGACCTGGGCATGGCGGTGGCCAACTCCGTCGCCGGGGCGATGGGGGTCATCGACGGCGGGCAGGACGCCTATGTCAACACCACCATCAACGGCATCGGGGAGCGCGCCGGCAACGCCGACCTCATTGCCCTGGTCCTGGCCGCCAGGAAATCGAAGGATATCGCTGGCCGTTACGAGCTGGGCGGGACGATTGACCTCTCCAAGGCCTGGAAGATTGCCAGGTTCGCCAGCTATGCCTTCGGGGTGCCCATACCGATTAACCAGCCGGGCGTCGGCGCCAATGCCTTCGCTCACGAGTCCGGCATCCACGCCGACGGCGTCCTGAAAGACCCGGAGAACTACGAGCTGTACGACTACGGGGAGCTTGGCCGGGGCGACCCCGAGCTCGTGGAGACGGGACGGGAAATCTGTACGGGGGAATACAGCGGCATCTCCGGATTCAGCCATATCATGAGCAAGCTGCCGGTGCCGGTGAAGTTCCAGGACCGGCAAAAAGCCAACGAGATTCTGGAGCTGGTAAGGTACGCCAACGTTGCATCACAGCGGCCCCTGGTCGAGGACGAGCTTCTTTTCATCGCCAAGTACCCGGGGATTGCCAAGAAGCTCCTCACCCTGACGCCGCTGGCCTAGCCTCCCTCTATTTCCAAAGGATTAATGTACCGTGGCTGATGAGCTCCCCGAGATGACCCTGACACCAATCGGCTTCGTCCGGAACAGCGTTAAAGAGCCGGTAAAACGCCACTTCCGCGACGTCGTCTCGGAAATCGTCATCGATAGCGGGCTGACCGAGGCGCTGGACGACATCGAGGAGTTTTCCCACCTCATCGTCATCTTCTGGCTGCACCGCTCGCGCCGCCCGGCGCCGAAGAAGGTGTACCCCATGGGCAACCCGGAGCACGGGCTGATGGGCGTTTTCGCCACCCGCTCTCCAGACCGCCCCAACCCGCTGGGGAAGACGACCGTAAAGCTGCTGGAGCGGAAGGGTAACGTGCTGAAGGTCCGGGGGCTGGATGCCATTGACGGCACGCCGGTCATCGATATCAAGCCCTATATACCGGGATACGACTCCGCCGCCGACGCCAGGGCGCCATCATGGATGGTCAAAGAGTAAGCGAGGTACTGCAGGAGGTATACCGCCGGCTCATGGACCGCTACGGCCCGCAGCACTGGTGGCCGGCCCGGAGCCCCTTCGAGGTCATCGTCGGGGCGATACTGACGCAGTCGGCCGCCTGGACCAACGTGGCCAAGGCCATCGACAGCCTCCGGGAAGCCGGAAAGCTTTCCCCGGCCGGGCTGCGCCAGCTCCCCGAGGATGAGCTGGCCCGGCTCATCTACTCCTGCGGCTACTACAACGTCAAGGCGCGCAAGCTCAAGGCCTTCGTCCAGTGGCTCGGGGAGAAGTACCGGGACGACCTGGACGGCCTGTTCGCCGTGGACGCCGGCGTGCTGCGCCGGCAGCTGCTGGGTATCTACGGGGTAGGGGAGGAGACCGCCGACTCCATTCTGCTCTATGCCGCGGGCAAGCCCGGCTTCGTGATTGACGCCTATACGCGCCGCATCGTCGGTCGTTTGGGACTGGATACCGGGAATAGAACTTATGCCGCCTGCCAGGCCCTCTTCACGGACAACCTGCCGGCTGACGTCAGCCTGTTCAACGAATATCACGCCCTGCTCGTGCAGCTGGGCAAGGACGTCTGCCGCACCCGTCCCCGCTGCCGGCTCTGCTGCCTCAACCCGGGCAGCCTCAGCA
>JBDRFW010000138.1:0-20738 GCA_043818415.1 Chloroflexota bacterium
ACCCCGCGCCCATACGACTGTCCGCCAGGCCCGGATTGTTGCCCATAATATCCTGGCCGATATCCGGGGTAGGGATAAGAGGCCTTATCTTTATTCCAACACCGCAGAAATGGTCTCTATCGGAACCTCAAAGGCGATATTCCGGTTCCACGGACTGCGGGTGTATGGATTCCCGGCGCGTCTAATCTGGCTGGCGGGATACTCCTTACTGGTTACCGGGACATACAACCGCATCAGGGTCATCATGGACTGGATATTGTCCTTTATTTTCGGGCGGGATACCACTTTAATCAAGCTGAGAAAGTAGCCTTATCCGGTACTGCTGAACCAGGGAGATGGGCTGCCCCGATTACGATAAGAGTTGCGGACAAGGGCCTGAATCAATCTCTTACGAATGAAAAATGAAGGCCGGGCGGGCTCAGTCCTGGTCCGGCTTTATTTCGATGACTATCTCAAAGGGGCAGCTGATGGCCCCGTAGGGACATACCAGCTCGCAGAGGGTACACCAGCCGCATTTCTCCACCTCGACAATCCTGACCCTGCCTTTCTCGTCGGCCACCAGGGCCCCGCAGGCACAAATGCTGGCGCAGAGACCGCATTGCTGGCACTTATTATCGTCGATTATCGGCATCTCAGCCATACATCAGTCTCCCCAAAGTGTATCTTATGATTAAACATCGGCGGCTGTCTGCGACATTTCTCTCATTAAGCCACCCCCGCCAGTTCCCGCAGCGCGGCAAGGTCGGTGATGATGATGCGGTTGCGCTCCACCCTGATGGCACCTTCCTCCTCCAGGCTCTTTAACGACCGTCCGACCATCTCGCGGGCGGTGCCAATCATGGCGGCCATCTCCTGCTGGGTCAGGCGCGGCCGCTCGCCATCGCCATCGCCGGCGTACTCCAGCAGCATCTTGGCCACCCTTCCGGTAACGTGCCGGAAGGACAGGTCCTCCACCAGCGATACCAGCTCCTGCACCTTCCTGGAGAGGACACGGATGACGTTCTGGGCCAGCTGGGGGTACTCCCTGATGACCGCTTCGAGGTCGGTCTTCTTTATCCCGTTGACCACCACCGGCCCCATGGCCTCGGCGCTGGTCAGGTTGACCCCACCGCTGAAAACGGGGACATCGTTGAAGGAATCACCGGGGCGGATGATACTGAAAATCTGCTCCTTGCCGTCAGCGGAGGTCTTGAAGACCTTGACCGCGCCCGCTACGACGAAGTACAGCGCGTCGGTGGGCTGGCCCTCGAAGAGGAGTATCTCCCCCCGCTCGGCCTCCCTCTCGAAGATGTGCCGGCGGATGGCCTCGAGGACGGGCCCGTCCAGGCCGGAAAAATAGGGTACGGAACCGATAAAATCCAGCGTCGCCGTCATATTACCCCGGGGTAAACTCCCCTCTCTCGCGTAAAAATTCCCCTAGGATTATAGCAGAACCGGGAGATTTTCGGCAAAGAGGGAGCGGCGGGACACCGGTGCCTAGTCGAACTCGGTGTTGAAGAGGGCCATGAAGACCAGTATCGCGATGCCGATGACGGTAAAGGTCCCGAAGGTGAGATTGCCGTAAAACCAGATAGGGCTGCTGGAGCCCAGATTAACGTTGACGTGGAACAGCCCGATACCGCCGGACACGAGGAATATCAGCGCTAAAATCAAGAAAAATATAAACATAGCGGCGCCCCGGATTTCTTTGACCGAATTATAATCAGCGCCGGTTGAATTGTCAACTATTTCCCCCTCCGGGGGATGAGCCTGCCGAACCAAACATTATTTTTCTTGCAATATATCTGTAAATTTTGCTATAATGAAAAGCACAGATGTGCAGCGAGAAGGTCACTTCCAAGTTCAAACAGCTCAGGCATTCCTACGGTTTTGACGAAGTGGCCATCGTGCCGGGGGACGTCACCCTCAACCCCGACCAGACCAACATCGATTTCCAGATAGGCGATTTCACCTTCGGCATTCCCATCATCGCGGCGGACATGGACGCCGTTACCGATGTCATTACCATTATCAAGATGAGCAAGCTGGGCGGGCTGGCCGTTCTCAACCTCGACGGCGTGCAGGCCCGCTACGATAACCCCGCCGAGATACTCCAAAAAATCGCCAGGGCCACGGACGCCGAGGTTACCGCCCTGCTGCAAAAGATATACCGGGAGCCGGTCAAAGAAAACCTCGTGGGGGAGAGGGTGCAGGCGATAAAGAAGGCGGGGGCGGTCTGCGCCGTATCCCTGATACCGGCCAACACCAAGCGCCTGGCGCTGGTCGCCGCCGAGGCGGGCGCCGATATCCTGGTGGTCAAGTCCACGGTCACCAGCGCCCGGCACATCTCCAAGAGCTACCGCGGCCTGATATTCTCCGAGCTTTGCGAGCAGACTAAAATGCCGATTATCGTCGGTAACTGCGTCGGCTATAACGCCTGCCTCGAGCTGATGAGGACGGGAATTTCCGGGGTGCTGGTGGGCGTCGGGCCCGGCGCCGCCTGCACCAGTCGGGAAGTGCTCGGCCTGGGGGTACCCCAGATAACGGCGACCATCGACTGCGCCGCCGCCCGGGACGAGTACTACCGTGAGAGCGGCCGGAACGTGCCGATAATCACCGACGGCGGTTTCCGCAAGGGCGGCGACGTCTGCAAAGCCTTCGCCGCCGGCGCCGATGCCGTGATGCTGGGCTCCAACTTCGCCCAGGTCGAGGGAGCGCCCGGCGGGGGCTATCACTGGGGCATGTCCCACCCCCACCCGTCATTACCCCGCGGGACGCGGATAAAGGTGGGGACGACGACCACGCTGGAGAAGCTGCTCTTCGGGCCAACCTCGCTGACCCACGGCACGGAGAACCTGGTGGGGGCACTGCGCATGGCGATGGGCTTCTGCGGGGCGGCCAACATCACGGAGTTTCACCAGGCGGAGATGGTCATCGCCCCGGCCATCACCACCGAGGGCAAGTCCTGGCAAATGGCGCAGGGACACTAGCTTTAGAACTTTCCGGAATCCGCCGCCCCTAAACCCTGCCCCGGCCAAAGACTACTCGTAGTCGTCGTCTTCGTCGTCTTCTTCAACGTCCGGTGAGGACGTTGGGGACTCCCCGCCCGGGCGGGACAGCCTGGCTTCCACCCGGCCTCGTTTGTGGGCGGTGCGCACCGGCAGCTTATCTATCATCGCGCGCAGCTCACTGATGCCCCCGGCCGCCGCGGCGGCAACCACCACCACGCCGTCCACTCCTGCTTCCCAGAGGGCTTTGAGCTCGGCTTCGGTAATATCCGCCGGCACGGATACGATGAGCGGCCCGATGAACAGGTTGGCCAGGTGCTGGAATATCATCAGCTGGTGCCAGATTAAGGAACCGCCCTCGAAGGAATCAGCGACGAGCACGGCGTCCACCGGCAGGTTGTTCACGGCACGCAGCAGCCCATCGTCCATGGATGACTCCACCTGGAGGACCGCGCCGATCTTCCCGTCATGGGGGGCGGCGGCAACCGGGCCGGCGGCCGCCATCACCAGGAAGTCGCACCCCACCCCGGCCAGCGACGCCACCGTCTCGGCATCACCATCCTCAAGGTAGGCCCCCCAGGGCTTTTCCTTCAACGCCCCGACCGTTTTCTGGACGGCTTCGGCGGACAGGCGAGAATCTCCCGGACGGAGCAGCACAGCATCAGCATCCCTGATATCGGCGGCGCGGGGGGCGACGCCAGACTCCAGGCTGACCACTAGCAACATCCGCGGCACCGACGGCGCCGCGCCACCCGCCCGGAAACCCATCGGCTGGACGGCCGCCCGGTCAACCCGGCGCAGCTTTTCGATAAATCGGCTCTTTCTCTCTTCAGTCATCGTATATCAATATTATAGGAAAAAGCCGCCCCGACTGCAATGCCGCGGAGTCACCCGTTTTTTAACACGATTTTTATACCCTGTTTATGACCGTTTAATACCGGCCGGTTACGATATAAATAGGGATAAATATTTTGGAGGGGACAACCCGCGATGATTAAGACCGTAATCAGGCTGAGAAACGACATGGTGATAGTCTTCGACGAAAGCGGGGAGCAAATCCCCGTATACCAGGGATTCTACCCGGAAGTCAGGGAGAGCATCCTGGCGGACGCCCCGGCGGGGTCGGTCTTCAACCACTGGTTCGGGTACTCCCTCAAGCCCGAGACGATATCCGGAGAAAGCTGGTAGGAGAAAGCTGGTGGCCGGAAAGCGACGTGAAAAACTGACGAGCACTCTGACGACCGGCGAGGTCGCCGGGACTTTCGGCGTGAGCCCCGGCACCATCCGGCGATGGTGCCGGCAGGGTAAGCTCCGTGCCTACCGCACCGGTCCGCGGGGGGCACGGCGTTTCCGGCGGGGTGACGTGGCCGTCGTTTACCTGGACCGGGCCATTCAAAAGTACCTAAAAGAGCTATCCCGAAGACGGTAAGCAGCCTCCGTGGCATTTCCCGTCTCTCCACCCGCCGTTTGACACCATATTTCCCCTGTAAATCTATTGCCTATTGTCCTATTATATGCTATCATAGTACTTATGGCACATCGGCATGGCTACCGGGCCGTACCCGGCGGGGGGAAAGATGACCCGCCGCTAACCGGACAGCGGACATCCATCACCGGTAGGGAGGCGGGAGAAGACGCGACCGCGCAGACCGCGCTGATGGCCAGGTTTTCCCACGATTTCCGCACGCCCCTCAATATCATCATCGGCTTTACCGAGCTGCTGCTCGACGAGGTACCGGGGGAAATCAACGAAGAACAGCGGCGCGGCCTCACGGATATCCTCGACAGCGCCCGGCGCCTGCTGGACATGGTCAACGATATCAGGATATAGCCATGGCCAAGAAGATACTTGTCGTCGATGACGAGCCCGCCCAGCTGCGACTGGTCGACCAGGTCCTGACTTCCAACGGCTACGCGGTCATCAAGGCCAGCAGCGGGCAGGAGGCCATCCGCGCCACCTACGAGCAAAAGCCCGACCTCGTTCTCCTGGACGTGATGATGCCGGGCATCGACGGCTGGCAGACCTGCAGCTGTATCCGCGAGGTCAGCGATATCCCCATCATCATGCTCACCGGCAAGCGCAACGCCGAGGAAGACATCGTGCGCGGGCTGGAGGCCGGCGCCGACGAGTACCTGAGCAAGCCGCTGGGCAACCGGGAGTTGCTGGCCAGGGTGCGGGCGACGCTGCGCCGCGCCGAGAAGCCGCCCTACCTGAACGACAAGAAAAAGGCCGTCTTCAACAGCGAGTACCTGACCGTGGACGTGGGCGAGCGGAGGGTAACCGCAGGCGGGCAGCGGCTGAAGCTCACCCCCCGGGAGTTCCGCCTCCTGGCATTGCTGGTGGAGAACGCCGACCACATCCTGTCCCACCAGCAGGTGCTGGAGAACGTCTGGGGCTGGGAATACATTGACGACGTCGACTACGTGCGTATTTACATATCCCACCTGAGGCAGAAGATAGAGCCGAACCCCTCCCAGCCACGGTACATCCTCACCGAGCCGGGGGTGGGCCATTACTTCCACAGCGCCAGCTAGCGAAATAAACATTAAGTACTACTTATTTCACGTCTGTTTAACAATTGTTTAATATTTTTTATGGTATAATTAGTTTAGTATCGAGGGTGTGGAGAGCTGAGAGAAAAAAATGAAGTCAAGCTGGAAGCGTAACAGCATCATATATATCATCATACTGCTGGCGGCTATTCTCCTCTTCTCGTTCCTGATGCCGGGGACCAGCGAGCCAAAAGAGGTGCCCCTGAGCCAGGTAATCACTATGTCCCGGAACCACGAGATACAGAAGATAGCCATCAACGAAGAGGCGCTGACGGTCACCACGATTAACGGCGAGGAGCTGATGACCTTCAAGGAGACCGGCACCAGCATTTACGATATCAAAGACCTCAATCTCGAGGGCGTCACCGTGGACGTTAAGGGGTCGTCCGGGATTAACTGGGGCGGACTCCTCATCAACTTCCTGCCGCTCCTGATATTCGGCTTCCTGCTCTTCTTCCTCTTCCGGCAGGCGCGCGGCGCCAACAGCCAGGCCATGAGCTTCGGGCGGAGCCGGGCGCGGCTCTTTCCGGCCAACCGGGTCACCGTCACCTTCGGCGACGTGGCCGGGGTGGAAGAGGCCAAGCAGGACATGCAGGAGGTCGTTGACTTCCTCAAGTCCCGCGAGAAATTCCAGTCGCTGGGGGCGCGTATCCCCAAGGGCGTGCTGCTGATAGGTCGCCCCGGCACCGGCAAGACGCTGCTGGCCCGGGCCGTGGCCGGAGAGGCGGATGTCCCCTTCTTCTCCATCAGCGGCAGCGAGTTCGTGGAGATGTTCGTCGGCGTCGGGGCCTCCCGGGTACGCGACCTCTTCGACCAGGCCAAGCGCAACACGCCGTGCATCGTCTTCATCGACGAGATTGACGCCGTGGGACGCCAGCGCGGCTCCGGACTCGGGGGGAGCCACGACGAGCGTGAGCAGACGCTGAACCAGATTCTGGTGGAGATGGACGGCTTCGATACCAATACCAGCGTCATCGTCATTGCCGCCACCAACCGCCCGGATATCCTCGACCCCGCCCTGCTGCGCCCCGGCCGGTTCGACCGCCGCGTGATACTGGACCTGCCGGACATCATCGGGAGGCTGGCCATACTCAAGGTGCACAGCAACGGGAAGCCGCTGGACAAGGACGTCAACCTGGAGACGCTGGCCAAGGGCACCGTCGGCTTCAGCGGCGCGGACCTGGCCAACCTGGTCAACGAGGCCGCCATCCTCGCCGCCAGGCGGGACAAGAAGGCTATCGGCATGTCGGAGCTTGAGGAGTCCATAGACAGGGTGATTGCCGGCCCGGAGAGGAAGAGCCGCAAGATAAACCCCAGGGAGAAAGAGGTCATCGCCTACCACGAAGCCGGGCATGCCCTGGTGGCCAGGATGCTGCCCAACGCCGACCCCGTCCACAAAATCTCCATCGTCTCCCGCGGGATGGCCCTGGGCTATACCAAGCAGCTTCCCACGGAGGACAGGAATCTGACAACCCGTTCGCAGCTTAAAGATATACTGGCTACCTTGCTTGGTGGACACGCTGCTGAAGAGTTAATCTTTAATGAGAGGTCAACCGGACCGCATGGTGACATAGGACAGGTGACTTCCATTGCCCGCAAGATGGTGACCGATTTCGGCATGAGTGATAAGCTCGGCACGAGGACTTTTGGTAATAAGCAGGAAATGGTCTTCCTGGGCCGGGAAATCTCCGAGCAGAAAGATTATAGTGAGCGTTTCGCCCTGGAAATTGACCGGGAGATTAATAAACTTATCGAAGAAGGCTACGCCACCGCCAAGAAAATCCTCAGCGAGAACAAGCCCAAGCTGAAAGCCCTCGCCGAGAAGCTTATTGCCCAGGAGACCCTTGAGGGCCCGGAGCTGGAGAAGGTCTTCAGCGAAATCGGCCTGGCCGGGCCGAAGAAGCGAGTCAGGAAGACCAGGATACCGGCGCCGGTGAAGCCGGTCGGCGTGACCGAGCGGGCCCCCAAGCCCAAGGAAGTCCCCAGCGTACCACGCCTCGTCCCCAAGCAGACCCCGGCCGCACCCGATTAACCGCGCGGCCCCGCGGGTTACTTTGTCCCCTGCCTGACGACGAAATCGGCCAGGTCCAGCAGGCCTTTACGACTCACCGTGTCCGGTATAGACTTGAGATTGCGGCAGGCATTGCGGGCATACTCCGCGGCCACCTGGTAGCAGTCCGGGACAATCGAGGAGTTGAGCACCATTTCAATCGCCCCGTCGACGTACTTGCGGTCGCGGGTCTTAAAGAGCTTGCGGACCGGGTTGGCGTCCGGGTGGCGCTCCGCCAGCATCATGGCCGGCAGGGTGAGGGTGCCCTGGGTCAGGTCCGAGCCCACCGGCTTGCCCATGGCCTCCTCGGAGCTGGTGAAGTCCAGGATATCGTCCACGATTTGAAAAGCTATACCCAGGTTGTCGCCGTACTCCTTCATCACCGCCACCGTTTCTTCCGGGGCATGGGCCAGGACGGCGCCGGACTGCGTGGAGAGGGAGAACAGGGAGGCGGTCTTGCCGTAGATACGCCGGAAATAGTCCTCGCGCTTCTGGTCGATATTATAAGCGCCGCGGAACTGGGCGATTTCCCCGCTGGAGATGGTGGCCAGGGTCTGCGAGAAAAGCTTGATGACCCGCGGTGTCTGCGTATCGGAAACGAACTCGCCGGCCTTGGCGAAAAGGTAGTCGCCGAGGAGCACGGCAATCTCGTCGCCCCAGACGCTGTTGATGGTGGCCTGGCCCCGCCGGGTCCGGGCTTTATCAATGGCGTCATCGTGGACCAGGGTGGCGGTGTGCATCAGCTCGACGGATACCGCCATCGGCAGCAGGTAGGCCAGGTCGTATTTGTACGATTTTGCGGAGAGGAGGGTGAGCGCCGGACGGATGCCCTTGCCCGTCTCCCTCACCACGTAGCTGAGCTGGTCGGCGAGCCAGGCGAAGTCTATCCGGCTGATGGACTTAAGCGTGTCCTTTACCCTGTTTAAGTCGTCCTGTATGGGGGCGTAAATCTGGCTAAGTTCCAATGCGGGCCGTCTCCTCTTCTATAATGCTTTCATCGAGCTTGGTAAAGAGTGGCTGCGGCTCCCGCAGCTTCTGCCCCGGCGGTAGCTCCTGAATTTTCCAGCCATAATCTTCCACCTTGCCGTCGAAGCCCAGGTACTCGTGGACCTTCTGGGAACTGAAGGGCAGGAAAGGGTAAAACATCGTTTTGAGCCGGGCAATCAGGCCGAGGGCCACGTACAGAGACGTGGCCGCCGCCGGGCGGTCAACTTTAATAGTTTTCCAGGGCGCTCTATCGTCAAGGTAGCGGTTGGCCTCGCGGGCCAGTTCCATGACGGTCATGATGGCCTGCTTGAAGCTGCACTTCGCGAGGAAATCGCCGGTCTGCCCGAGGGAAGTCCCGGCCTTATTCAAAATATCGTTATCCGCATCGCTCAGGTCTCCGGGCTGCGGCACGGCGCCGTCGAAGTTGCGGTAGACAAAGGTCAGCACCCGGTTCACCAGGTTGCCGTAGGTGGCCACCAGCTCGTCGTTGTTGCGGCGGACCAGCTCGCGCCAGGAGAAATCGGTATCGCTGCTCTCCGGCATGTTGATAGAGAGCTGGAAGCGGAGGGGGTCGGGGTCATAGCGCGCCAGGTAGTCCGGCAGCCAGACGGCCCAGTTACGACTGGTGGAAATCTTTTTCCCTTCGATGGTGAGAAACTCGTTGGCCGGCACGTCAGAGGGCAGGGCCAGGCCGCCGTAGCCGAGCAGCATGGCCGGCCAGATGAGGGTATGGAAGGGGATGTTGTCCTTGCCGATGAAGTAGTAGCTCTTAACGCCGTTGCCCTCGTCCCAGAAATCGTGCCACTTCTCCTCGTTTTTAGCTATCTCCCCAGCCCACTGCCTGGAGGCGGAGAGGTAACCGATGACGGCCTCGAACCAGACGTAGATGCGCTTTTTCTCGTACCCCTCCACGGGCACCGGCACGCCCCAGTCGATATCGCGGGTGATGGCGCGGTCGCGCAGCCCCTCCTTGAGGTAGCGGCGGGTCAGGTTCATGACGTTGGGCCGCCAGTGGGCCTGCCCCCCCGCCCACTTCTCCAGCTTTGCCTGGAACGCGCTTAGCTTGAGGAAGAAGTGCTCCGAGTCCCTGAAGACCGGGGCGGTGCCGCATATCCGGCAATGGGGGTCGATCAGGTCCGCCGTGTTCATGGTCTGGCCGCAGGCATCACACTGGTCGCCGCGGGCCCCGGCAGATTTACAAACGGGACACACGCCTTCGACATAGCGGTCGGGCAGGAAGCGCTGGCAGCTGGGGCAGTAGGCCTGGGAGCCGGTATCCTTGTAGAGGTAGCCCTTTTCGAGGAGCCTCAGGAAGATGTCCTGGGTGACCGCGGCGTGGTTTTTAGTGCCGGTGGTGGTAAAAAGATCGAAGGAGATACCCAGCTTCTGCCAGCAATCGAGGAACTCCCGCTGGTAAAAGGCGGCAATCTCCGCCGGGGTCTTCTTCTCCTGCTCGGCCTTGATGGTGATGGGGGTGCCGTGCTGGTCCGAGCCGGACACCATGAGCACCTCGTGGCCGGCGGTGCGGTGATAGCGGGCGAAGATATCCGCCGGAAGGTAGGCCCCGGCTATCTGCCCGAGGTGGAGGGAACCGTTGGCGTAAGGCCAGGCGACACCGATGAAAATTCTCTCGCTCATTATACGGGCCTAGAAAAAGGTCAGTACCCGCTCGCCTTTTTCTTCCTTGTAGTGGGCGTAGCCCTTCTTGAGGGCGCACTCGACGCAGTAGCGCTTCATCTCGCCCTCGTCGTCCTCGAGGCCGTCCTTTTCATCGATGGCCAGGTAGCGGTCCGGGTAAGGGATGACGTTATGACATTTATCACAGGAAATTTCGCCTAAAGATATACAACCGCGACGCATTTGCTAACTCCTTTAAGTGGATTATTTAATAATGTCATTCTCGGGCTTGACCCGAGAATCCAGACCATCACTCCTCCTCTGGATTCCAGCTTTCGCTGGAATGACACCAAACGATTGCTAACTCCTTTATCGGTTTTTACACGAATCTTTTTCTTTTTCCCGGGCCCGGTCCAACCGGAGCCAGGCCTGGTAGAGCTCTTTGCGCGGCAGCCCCGTCTCGCCGGCCACGGCGGCGATGGCCTCTTTGGCCCGGGTGCCGGCCAGGGACATCCGGCGCAGACGCTCCGCCACGGCCTCAGTCATTTGCGGGCGTTCGCCGCCGCCCTTCCCCTCAATCACCAGGGTGAACTCGCCGCGGGGCGTCCTGAAATGCTCGATGGCCCCGCTGACCGTTCCCCGGAAGACCTCCTCGTGGAGCTTGGTAAGCTCGCGGCAGACGGCTATCCGCCTATCACCGAGGGTGAGCAGGATGTCCTCCAGGGCCGCCGCCAGCCGGTGGGGGGCTTCCAATGCGATGATGGTGCCGGGCTCGCCGGCTACCGCTTCCAGGGCGCGGCGCCGGGCGGGGGCCCGGTTGGGCAGGAAGCCGATGCAGGTAAAGCGGTCGGTGGGCAGGCCGGAGACGGCCAGGGCCGTGGTCACCGCCGAGGGTCCGGGCACGGGGACGACCGTGATGTCCCGCTTCGCTGCGGCCACAATCAGCTCATAGCCGGGGTCGGAGATGCCCGGCATGCCCGCCTCGGAGACCAGGGCTACGTCCTCCGTGCCGAGGCGTTCCAGGATAGTCTCCAGTTTGGTCAGCTTGTTGTGCTCGAAGTAGCTGGTCATGGGCGTCCTGATATCGTAACGGTCGAGGAGGCGCCGCGTCTTGCGGGTATCCTCGGCCGCGATGAGCTTCACCTCGTGGAGAGTGCGGAGGGCCCGCAGGGAAATATCCTCGAGGTTGCCAATCGGGGTGGCCACAACGTAAAGAGTCGGCATTGTCCTTAACTTCATATTATAAAACGTAGCGCCTCCCCCTGTCTAGCCTGGAGCGCGCCGGAGGGTTGTATTTGCATCTTGTTGGTCTGTCATTGCGAGCCCTTGCGCAGAAGGGCGAAGCAATCCCCGGTGCGTAGAGATTGCTTCGTCGCGGCGCTCCCCGCAACGACATCATCAACCAAAACCGAAAAAAAGCCGCCGGGCGGGGAATTGACAACGCGCGCCGGGCTGATTATAGTGTCATTAAAATATCCCGGGGCCGCGACCGGCGACCCCGGTGGAGGTGCTCATGAAAGCGGCGACGGAACCACTGGAGATTAAGACATTGCCCCGGCTGAACAAGCGCGGCCCCGACGACCTCTTTATCTGCTGCGCCAGCTTCGAAGAAAGGTGCCTTTCCAGTCCCGCGCTGATGGGCTCCGACTTCCTCACCAAGTACGCCATTATCTTCACCGTGGAGGAGCCGCTCTACAAAAAGCAGGTGGAGAAGAACATGTTCCGCCTCCAGACCGGGCTGAGGTCGAAGGCCACCGAGGGGATATTCGTCATCTCCAGCCAGCGGGAAAGCCCCGTGGAGGGGGTCCGCCAGATGGAGGATATCCTGCGGCAGTGCAAGCTGAATGCCGATGGCGGGCCTTACATCACCCTGGATATCAGCGGCTTCACCAAGATTTACCTGCTGGAGCTGCTGCACTACCTGGTGACGGAAAAGGGGCTGGCCATGCCCCGCCTGCTCCACACCACCCAGCGCTACCTGCCCACCCGGCTGACGAGGGGCATCGAGCAGATTACCACTATCCCCCACTACTACGGCAGCCCCGCGCTGGACAAGCCGACCGTCCTGGTGGTCTTCCTCGGCTTCGAGCCGGAGCGCGCCCTGGCCGTCTGGCAGCAGTACAACCCGGCCCGGACCATCGCCCTGATAACCAATCCCCCGCGCCCGGGCAACCCCGACTACCTCAAGTACGCCCGGCAGAACAACGCCGAGCTGCTGGCACGGCCCTCCGTGGAGGTCAGGGACGTCAAGCCGGACAACCCCAACGACGTCAAGCAGGTGCTGGACGCCATCTACGAAGAGGTGAAGGACACCCACAATATGGTCATCGGGCCCTTCGGGACGAAGCCGCAGGTGGTCGGGCTCTTCCTCTTCGCGGCGGAGCACCGCAAGGTGCAGGTAATCTACTCCTTCCCCGCCACCTATACCCGGTCCTACCTGCAGCGGCAGCCCGGCGCCACGCTGCTGCTGCCCGTCACCCCAGCGATGGCCTAGCTGCGCACGACTACCACTTGCCTTCCATGACGAACGAGCTGGCAACAATCATCACGACGTGGCCGTAATCATCGGGGATAAAGACGACCCATGCCTCGAAATCGCCCTGCCCCGGCCCGGCGGTCCGGCTCCAGTGGCCGGTAATCGTCAGCCTGGGGAGGTCAAACCCGAGGGGCGTCGGCACCATCTCCAGCGGCTGAATCTTGCCGTTGACCTTGAAGCTGTACCCTCCCGCCTCCAGGGTGCCGTGCAGGTTGCCGGCCTGGGTGGCCAGCTCAACATTCGCCTTGTAGGCCAGGACAAAGCCGTCATTGATATCACCGGACAGTTGACCGGTAATTTCGCGGTCCACGACCCGCCATCGGCCGCTATTGCCGGCGGGGAAAGCGTTCTCACCCACCACCGTGTCCTCGATGCCACTGATAACGCCGGCCGCGTAAAAGGGCTGCGGTTTAGCCGCCAGGGCGGCGGTCGGCACCAGCACCGTCAGGGCCAGCACCAGGCCCAGGCTGAATAAAAGCGTCCTCTTTTTCATTTTCCGTTCCCTCCTTCAAGACATATTTTCCAGGTATTGCGACACTTCAGCTTGCTTACTTGATAGCGGTTACCTGGGCAAAATCGTGATTGACGGCGGCCGCTGCCATGATCCGGTCAAAGGCGGGCTCGTTCTTTCTCAACAGTCGCAAACAGGCGTCCACCACCTCGGCATCGTAGAGAACGCCGCTGGCCCGCGAGATTTCCTCAAGAGCGCTGTTCAGGCCGAGCGCCGGCCGGTACGGGCGGTGGGAGGACATAGCCTCGACGACGTCCGCCACGCCCAGAATCCGCGCCTCTATGACGATATCCTCGGCGTAGAGGCCCTGCGGGTAGCCGGAGCCGTCCAGCCGCTCGTGGTGCTGGAGTATCGCCCGGGTGACCGGCCAGGGGAAATCTATCCGCTGGAGGATTTCATAGCCGACCTGGCAGTGGTTCTTGATGATACTGAACTCGTAATGGTTGATTTTACCGGGCTTGCTGAGTATCTCCGCCGGCACTGCCACCTTGCCGACATCGTGGAGGAGGCCGGAAATGTGGACTCCCAGCGCCTGCCAATCGGAAAGGCCCATCTCCTTGGCGATGGCCCGGGCCAGCTCCGCCACCCGCCGCTGGTGACCGGCGGTGTACGGGTCGCGGCTCTCCACCACCAGGGAAACGGCGTGGATAACGCCGTCCATCGCCTTCTGCAGCTCGCTGTGCTTGCGCTTCATGTTCTCGTAGAGGTTGGCGTTCTCAATGTTGACCGCCACATCCGCCGAGACCGCCTGCAAGAGTCTCCTCTCCTCGTTGGAGTAAGGCTTCCGGGAGACCTTGTGGCTGAGAAGCAGCACACCGGCCAGGTGCCCGTTGTCCTTCAGGGGTACCAGCAGCTCGATATCATTCTTTTGCAGCACCTGGCGGTCGCCCTCGGCGAGGCTGAGAAGCGACGGCATCACTTCCATATCATTGTTATCAATGGGGCCGCCGTGCTGCTTCATCGTGGCCACCAGCGGACTGCCGGCGGAAAAGAGGAACCGGCCGCGGCTCTTCTGGCCGGAATAGGCACAGGTGCCGTAGGTGCCATTGGCCGGCGATGGCAGGAGGAGATAAACGCCCTGGCTCTGCATGCCGTTGGCCACCGCGTTAACCAGTGCCGTCGAAAGCTGCTCGAGGTCGAGGTCACCCCGGGTCAGCTGGTTGAACCTGCGCAGCGTCTGAATATGGTCGAACCTCTCCCGGAAAAACCAGCGGTCCACGATATGTTGCGCCCGGAAGAGCACCGGCTGGAAGAGCGAGGCAGCCGTGAAAACGGCGATGATGGTTATCGTCAGGGTGACGGGACTCATATAGTTGGGGTAGAACCGGCTTAGCAGGAAAATAAAGCTGCCGATGACGCCGAACAGCAGCAGGCTCGTCAGGGAGTAGGTCGCCGCCTTGCGGACCACCACCTTCATCTCCAGGAGGTTGTACTTGAGCATGGCCGCCGTGGCGATGACGTAGAAGAGGATATTGCCGATGATACCCAGGGGGTACATGTTCACGCCGATGGCCGGGAGGTAGTCCGTGGTGGCGCCGATAAACATGGCGGCAATACCGGCCAGGATATAGTGGTCGCGGATCTTATCATCGATGATGCGGGTACGCCGGCTGTGCTTTAACAGCATAACGGCGCTGAGCACGATGGGCGTATAGGCGCTGAGAACAAAAGGAAAGAAGAGCGGCCCGATGACGGGGGCCTTGCCGTACCACATCGCCTGCATGCCGCTGACCACCAGTCCGGTGGGAATCAAGGCCATTATCGTGAAATAGGCCAGATAAAGCCCGTAGCGGACCGGCCGGTGGGGTCGGGAGCCGGTGAGCGCCACGGTGAACTGGTAGAAGAAGAGGGCGGCGCTCAATATCGCCCCGAGGACGAACTTCTCCCAGAGCAGGGCGGCGGACATATCGGTGGACTCGCGCATCATGAAGATGAAGAAACCCCACAGCGTCATGAAGGCCAGGAAAAGCGCGAACGGCCGCCGGGCGACGTGGCGCTTACCGTTGACCATCAGGACAACGAGCAGCACCAGGCAAGATACCGCTTCAACCAGGGGTATTATTAAATACATATCAGGTTCCGGCTCTCCCTTTCCCTATCTCTTCCTCCACTGAACGCCGCATCTTAAGCGACGGGCACCATCTGCTTTTCTCCCGCCTCCAGAAGCTCCTCGATAATTTCATCGGGGGGGTTCATGCGGGGCGGTCGGCGCAGTGCCAGGGCCGCGCCGCGGGACTGCCTCCTTTGGTAATATGCGTTAAAAGTGCCCTGACGGAGCACCGTAACCTCCAGCGGCTCTATCTCCATCATCTCCGCCAGGTCATGGTAACCGTGGTCGACCCGCACCAGCTCGCGATGGAGCAACGCGGCCAGCAGCCCGGCGGGCCGGTCGTCGTCAAGCTCGATATAGACATGGAGGGTCGGTTTCCCCCGCCGGACCTCCTTGCGGACCACCCAGTCGGCGGTAATGATTCCCGAGCCAGCGACGGCCTGCATCACCGTTTTCTCGCTCACCCGGGTGAACCCGGCAATATCGATGAGGTCGTCCCCCCGGGCCTCGAAGAGCATCTGAGGCAGGCTTATCCCGGCCTCTTCATCCTCCCGGGCCGTGATGCGGACGAGGTGCCCCAGCCGGTAGCGGATGAAGGGCATACCGTGGAAGCCGGTGATGACCAGCTCGTAGCGCCCGCCGGGTGCCACCTCGGGGAGGAGTACGGTGCGGGGCTCGTAGAAAACGTCCTCACGGCTCCTCAGCCACTCGGACTCGGGGATAAACTCGTAAAAGTTGGCGTGAGGGATGAAGGTCATGCCGCGGCGCGTCCAGCTCTGGACGGCGATGATGCCGGCCTCGGTACAGGCGTGGAACTCGTAAGGGTAGGCGCCCCAGTAGTGGTAAACGAGGTCGCGGTAAACGCTGGTATCGATTCCCCAGCCGATGAGCGACTTCACCGGCCACAGGTCTTTAGGCAATATTTTCCGGTTCTCCAGCCGGCTCCGCAGGTAAGCCCGGGAAACCCTCATCATTTCGCCGGGATGGACGAGGTGCCGGGAAAACCCGCCCCGTCCGGACATCCGGTCGAACTCCTGGCCGACCTTCACCAGGACGCTGGTCATGGCTACCAGGATATCCAGTCCGGTGCGCAGGGACATCTCGAAGCCCCGGGCCATCTTGTCCCGGAAATCGAGCCCGTCATGGAGGTCCGGCGGCATCACCGAGCGGAGATTGAAGGACTGGCTGGCGCCGTAGGCCAGTATGCCGGAGAGGTAAGGCATGGGCGCCACGTTATATAACACACGGTCGCCCTCGGTAAGGGAGCTCTGCCCCCGCTGCCGGGAGCAGGCCAGTATCAAGACCGACATCAGGCTATCCAGCGACCGCTGGTAGGCTTCCCTGGTATAGGGGACATGCCGGCAGCAACCCCCCGCTCCAGAGGTGCCGGCCCAGACGATGGGTTTTTCAGGCAGGGCCGCGCCGTCGCCGGGGTCAAGCTCCGGCAGATAGTCTTTATAGGTGGTCAGGGGTACCCGGCGGCGATATTCCTCAACGCCGGCGGGAGCTTGACCACCCACCAACTTTTTTCCCAGCGGGCAGCGCGCCACCCTCTCCAGCTGCTGCAATAAAAGCGATTCCTGGATGGACATGAACTGTGGCAGGGTAAGGTCGAGGAAGCCACAGTATTGCAGCCAGGCCCGGTCGCCCTCTGATTTCACAACGGGGTACTTGATGTTCTGCACGGGACCTCCTCTTATCAGAGAGGCGGCCGGTGGCAACGTTTGTTACGTTCCCGGCAGCCCCCCATTTCATGTCATTCCCAGTCTACGGAAGCAACGTCAAGACCAAATCACAATCCCGCCCGTAATATTCTCAAAATCATCACAAGAACAAACCGGAGAAATACAAAATTTACGCTTTAACCGGTTGCGCCGTCCGCCGGCCCGGCCCGGCCCCAAACGGCAAATCGTCGGGGCGGGCCAACCGAAATTATCGGCAAGCCAGGGCCGTCTTTTGCCGGTTTGCGTAATTCCCTCCGGAATCAGACGGGGCCGTTTTACTTGACAAGGAGAAGCGCGCTATTTTAAAATTCAAGAGAATTGCGTAACATCGCGTTTTTTAACCTGATTCCCATCCCATCAAGTCCGTTCAGCATATCTATCAATCGATTGCAGCGGTAAAGCTGAATCACAGACAAACTCTGGAAAGGAGACTGACGAAATGGCTGACGCAAAAGGTAAAAAGGTCAACGTGAAGCCAGATAAGACGGTCATCAGGGCCCTGGCCCTCGGCGGCCTGCTGGGGGGCGGCGGCGAATGTGCCGTTGACGTTAAGGACGGCAAGGTGGTCAGAATCAGGCCGTTCCATTACGATTGGAAGTACAAGGCCGAGAGTTTCCGGCCCTGGTCGATGAAGCGCAACGGCAAGACCTTCCGGCCGCTTTTAAAGTCCATGCCCGCCCCGTTCTCGCTGGCCTACAAGAAACGCACCTACTCCCCCAACCGCATCAAGTACCCCCTGAAGCGGGTGGACTGGGACCCCGACGGCGAGAGGAACCCGCAGAACCGCGGCAAGAGCAAATACAAGAGAATCTCCTGGGAAGAGGCCGCCACGATACTCGCCAACGAGGTCAAGAGGATACACCAGAAATACGGCCCACTGGCCATCTTGGTGCAGGGAGACGGTCACGGCGAGTGCAAGACCATCAACACCCCCCACGGCCATTCCGGCCGGCTCTTCGATATGATGGGGGGTTTCACCCAGCAGGTCAGGAACCCGGACAGCTGGGAAGGCTGGTACTGGGGCTCCAAGCACGTCTGGGGGCAGGGCATCCAGGGCATGATGTGGCCGGCGGACAACATCGTCAAGGATATGACGGAGAACTGCGACATGGTCCTGTTCTGGGGCGGCGACCCCGAGACGACGCCCTGGGGCTTCACCGGCCAGTGCGCCACCCGCCTCTGTTACTTCTGGTCGGAAGCCGGCATCAAGCAGGTCTATATATGCCCGGACCTCAACTTCGGGGCGGCCATCCACGCCGATAAGTGGATTCCCATTCTCCCCAACACTGACGCCGCCCTCCAGCTGGCCATCATCTATACCTGGCTGAAAGAGGGCACTTACAATAAGGAATACTGCAAGACCCACACCGTCGGGCTGGACAAGGTGGAAGATTACGTCATGGGTAAGGAAGACGGCGTCCCCAAGACGCCGGAGTGGGCCTCCAAAAAGACCGGTGTGCCGGAATGGACGATTAAGGCGCTGGCCCGGGAGTTCGCCAGGAAGACCACCTCCATCGCCCACTACTTCGGCGGTTCCATGGCCAGAGGGCCCTACTCGCATGAGCCCGGCCGCCTCGAGTGCATCCTGCTCGGCATGCAGGGACTCGGCGGCCCCGGCGTCCACCAGAGCCAGATAACCTATACCGGCATGCCTCGCGCCGAGGGTATCCGCAGCACCCGCTTTTTCAACCCGGCCCTGAGCGATCGCATCACCAAGCCGGTGCGCACCACCATCGCCGCCTGGGGCAAGCAGCTCATCCCCAAGACCCTTATCCAGGAAGCTATCCTGAACCCGCCGATTACCTTCATCGGCAGTGGCGCCATCGAGACCCCGGTGGAGGACCAGTTCATCAAGTACACCTACCCGCTGGAGGACGGGGGCTACGAGATTCACATGATATGGACGGACACCCCCTGCCGCCTCACCTGCTGGAACCACGGCAACTGGACCACCGAGGCCTTCCAGAGTCCCAAGATTGAGTGCGTCGTGGCCCAGCACCCCTGGCTGGAGAACGACTGCCTCCTGGCGGACATCATCCTGCCGGCCAACACCAGCCTCGAGGTCGAGGACATCGTCACCAACGTCCGGCAGGGCCCCCACTTCCACAGCATCGCTATCATGGAACAGGCGATCAAGCCCGTCGGCGAGTCCAAGAGCGACTACGAGGTGGTGCTGGAGGTGGCCAAGAAGCTCGGCTACGGCGACCAGTTCAGCGAGGGCAAGACCACCCTCGACCTCCAGAAGCAGGTCTTCGACGACATGGAAATCGACAACCTCATCTCCTGGGACGATTTCTATAAAAACAAAGACTTCGTCTTCCCGGTGGCCAAGGACTGGGAGAAGGACTCGCCGGGCTTCCGCAAGTTCTATGACGACCCGGAGAAGAACCCCCTGCCCACCCCCACCGGCAAGCTGGAGTTCTACTCTGCCCGGCTGGCCCAGCACTTCCCGGACGACCACGAGCGGCCACCCATCCCCAAGTGGATTGAGAAGGGCGTCACTCACGACGAGCGACTCTCCAGCTCCCGCGCCAAGATGTTCCCGCTGCTGATGATGTCCAACCACCCGCGGTGGCGGACGCATGCCCAGGGCGACGATATTACCTGGACGCGCGAGACCCCCACCTGCAAGGTGCTGGGCGCCGACGGCTACCGCTACGAGCCGATTTGGATTAACCCCAGGGACGCCGAGGCCAGGGGTATCAAGGACGGGGACATCTGCCAGACGTTCAACGAGAGGGGCGTCGTCCTGGTGGGCGCCCGGGTCTGGGAAAGAATCATGCCCGGTGTGGTCTATGTGGACCACGGCGCCCGGACCGACCCTCTGGTTCCCGGCTACGTCGACCGCGGCGGCGCCATCAACACCATCTCACCTTACGGCGTCGCCTCCAAGAACGCCGTCGGCCAGGCCACCAGCGGCTACCTGGTTGACGCGCAGAAAGTCACCGAAAAGGACTACGCGGAATGGCGTAAGATGGACCCCGAGGCCTTTGACGAGGCCTTTACCCGCGAGTATGACCAGGCGGCCGGGCTCCGCTTCAATGCCTGGGTTGAAGGAGGTATGGATTAATGAAGGTTTTTGTCATCGACGTTGGAATCTGTAATGGCTGCTACAGCTGCCAGATTGCCTGCAAGGACGAGCACGTCGGCAACGACTGGACGCCCTACGCCAAGCCCCAGCCGGATACCGGCCAGTTCTGGATGAGGCAGACGGAGCATATCCGGGGGACGGTGCCCAAGGTCAAGATGCACTACATCCCCACCCCCTGCCAGCACTGCGGCGAAGCGCCCTGCATCCCGGCCTGTCCCATCGAGAATACCATCTACAAGCGGGATGACGGGCTGGTCATCATCGACCCGGAGAAGTGCACCGGCTGCAAGAACTGCGTGGACGCCTGCCCCTACGACGCCATCTTCTTCAACGAGAGCCTCAACATCGCCCAGAAGTGCACCGGCTGCGCTCACCTGCTGGACAGCGGCGAATGGAAGATACCCCGCTGCGCCGATGCCTGCCCCACCGAGGCCATCAAGTTCGGGGAGGAGTCCGAGTTCAAGGCCGAGATTACCAGGGCCGAGGTACTGAAGCCGGAGCTCGGCTGCAAGCCGCGGGTCTATTACCTTAATATCCCCAAGAAGTTCGTCGCCGGCACCGTCTACGACCCCGTGGAGAAAGAGGTCGTCATCGGCGCCACCTGCACCCTGAGCGGCAAGAGCAAGAACTGG
>JBDRFW010000139.1:0-8231 GCA_043818415.1 Chloroflexota bacterium
CCTCCTTCTCGTAATCCTTGAAACACCCCAGCGCCTCTTCTTTGGTAATCTTTTCAAGGCCGGTCGTTTCAGGACCTGCCGCAAAACTGGAGTTAGGGTTTAATAACTTCTGCATGTCCTCCCATTTCGGCAGTACGCTGATGCCGTAACAATAACGCTGCTCCTTACCCCACTTGGCCTTGCGGCAGATGCAGGCGATGCGTACCACGCTATTTACGAAACCGAAGATTTGCTCAACATCCTCAATAGGCAGCACCTGCCCGTAATGCATTTTCTTTACCCGTGCCATAATACGCGGATACTGTATCGCTCTCACAATAAACGGAGCTTTCTTCAGGTCTTCTAACTTTTCAACGTCCCTTGAAAAAGCTTTAAAATCAAAAAACCGGCGCTGCCTCAGGTCGCTTAGCAGGTCATCGGAGTAGTTCTTAGCCTGGAGGTACCATTTCTTTCCTTCACCGTGTTGATGACAGAACTCGCACATTGTTGGCTTTCTCCTCTCCGCAAATATGTTTGATGATTAACCACCACTGCGTGGCAGATTATTACCTGAATTATAGCCCTTTACAATTATTTGTCAAAGCTCTGATTTCTTGCTTGCCAGCACTATAACTAAATATCATTTTTAAATAAATATAATATAATATATTGCTTGGCTATATTAGAAAGCTCGGTGGTTAATAATGAAAAAGCTGCTGGTGCACGTCTGCTGCCCCCACTGCGCCGCCTTCACCGTCGAGCACTGGCGGCGCCAGAGCTACGATGTCAGCGGCCTGTGGTATAACCCCAATATCCACCCCTTCACCGAGCACCAGCGCCGCCTCGAGAGCATGGCATCACTGGCGCGGGAGCTCGACCTGCCGCTGACGGTCACCGATGGCTATGACATGGCGGCATACTTCCGCCGGGTGGCCGGCCACGAGGACGAGCGCTGCCGGCACTGCTTCGACCTCCGCCTGGGGAAAACGGCGGAGACCGCCCGAGAGCAGGGCTTTGACGCCTTTACCACCACCCTCCTCATCAGCCCCCACCAGAAACATGATTTAATTAAAGAAATCGGCGACGGCATCGCCGCTCAACAGGGTGTGGCATTCCTCTATGCCGACCTCCGGAAACGCTACTCGGACAGTCGGCACATCACCAAGCCCCTGGACCTCTACCGCCAGCAGTACTGCGGCTGCCTCTACAGCGAGTGGGAGCGCTACGCCGCCCCCCAAGAAGCATAAAAAAGGGGGCCTCTCATCGAGGCCCCCCGTTATTCCTTTTTATCTGTTTCTATCTTGCTCAGTCCGCGATGGCATAGGCTATCTGGACATTCATGGTTATTTCCTGCTCACCGGGGCTGATAGGTGTCTCCACCGGCGCGGGGGCGGCCGCCTCCATCATGGCACCGCGGAAGATGGGCCCCGGTACGTAAACGTTCTCCGTGATGTAGGTCGGTTTGCCCAGCTTGACACCCGTCACGTCGGCCAGTTGCCTCGCCTTGGCGGCGGCATCAGCCACGGCCTTCTGCCGGGCCTCTCCGTAGTAGGCGGTGGGGTTGTCGATCGAGAAGCTTATGCTGTCAACCCGGGTCAGGTCGCCGCCGGCGGTCGTCACGGCATCGATAACCCGGCCCGTGGTGGCGACGTCCCTTATCTTGGCGGTCACGATATTGGTCACCTGGTAGCCGATGACGATTTCCTGCTGCTTATCGTTGTCCCACCGGGTAACCTTCTGGATGTTGAAGGTCTGGGTCTGGATGTCCTTCTCGGCGACGCCCTCGCGCTTCAGGGCGGACATGACGCTGTCCATGGCCCCGGCGGCCTTACCCTGTGCCTCGGCGACGGTTGCCTCCTGGGACTGGATGCCCAGCCTCAGGTTAGCCACGTCGGGCACGGCGGTCACCTTGCCCTCGCCGCTAACCCAGATTCCTTCCTGCTGGCTGTTCAGGCTGCCCTTTATTTCCAGGTTTCCCCCGGTGAAAGTCGCCCCATCCGGGCTGCAGCCGGTTACGCCGACCACCGCCAGTACCAGAACTGCCACCCCGATTACTCCCAACCAGATTTTCTTCATTGCCTGCCTCCTTTTTATCTTTTCTACTATATACAACGAAAAAGTCGCCGCGGGGTTAGCGGCGATTCGGGTATTTTTCCCGGGAGAAATTGCCCGACGGTCAGTCGAGGTTTCTGAGGGCCTGCTCGTAGCCGGCGCCGGCCACCTCGAGGGCCCTCCGTAAAGCCGGCTTGAGCGATTCCGGCACCCTGGCCAGCACTTCCCGCAGGGCTACTTCGTTATCCAGGGCATGGCGGGAAAGCAGCTCCCTCAATATTGCCTGCTCGTCGGCCTTGACGGCTATCTTACGTTCCTTCCCGACTGCTTTTTCATGCGCTTCCTCGGAACGGCCCGGTGCCCTGGGGGTGGCGGCTACCGGGGCTTCCTCACCGGGGGCTGCCGGCACCTCGATAACCGGTGCCGGTATTGCCTCCGGCGGCTGCTCCGCCGGCGGGGGCGCTTTCATCAACATCTGCGGCCCTTCTGCCTCCGGTTCTGCGACTGGCTCCGGCGCGGCCGCCGGTGCTGGCGCGGGGGCGGGGGCGGGTGTCGGGGCTGGGACCGGTGCCGGCGCGGGTACCGCCAGCTGTGCCGCGGGTTCGCCGCCGGGGACGGCCAGACTGGCCATGGCCACCAGTTGGTCGTTGAGGCGGTCCGTGGCCCGCTCCACCTGCTTCACCTTGCCCTTGTCCGCCATATTAATTATCTCGTCAACCCTCTTGTCCGCCAGCTTTACATACAGCTGGGCCTTACCCGTGGCTGATGGAGTTAAAGCCACCTGTACCGCCTCGGTCGCCAGCTTCACCGGGTAGAGCGGCCCGTCCGGCAGGCTGTTACTGGCCGCCGCTACGGTACCGCTGCCCACCGCCAGCAGGGCGATGACCACGGCAATGGCGGTCACCCAGCGGGGCTGCCAGCCGAGGAAACCGCGGCTTCCCCTGACTTCCGTATCCCGGATGGCCGCCTGGAACTGGTAGCGGGCCCGGTCGCGGAACCCGGGGCGGGGCCGGATGGCCGCCGCGTCACGGGCGTCCAGCGCCGTGCGGAGCAGGGGCTCGAGCTCGTCCGCATGGTCGGGGTAGTCCGCCAGGCACGGCTCGATCGCCTCGCCCCTGAGCAGTCGCTCCAGGCATTCGTCCAGAATATTATCGAACTCGTTTACCTTACCCATTATCCCGTTCCTGCCGTCATCACCTTGCGCAGAGCCACGATGGCGCTGTGCTGCAGCGCTTTCACCGCCCCCTCGCTCTTGCCCATCACCCTGGCGACCTCCGCCACGGGAAGCTCCCCGCCGAAGCGGAGGGAAATTACCTCCTGCTGCGCCGCCGTAAGTCGGCGCGCCGCCGCGCTCAATTGCTCGATTTCCATCTTCCGCTCGGTCTCACGTTGCGGGTCGCTGTTGCCGGCCGCCATTGACTCCTCAATGGGGACGGTGGGGCGCCGCGACTTCTTTCTCAAGTAATCGACCACCTGGTTGTGAGCGATGCGGTACAGCCAGGAGGAAAAGGGCATGCCCTTGAACCTGTAGGAAGAGATGGCCTTCAGGGCCTGGAGAAAGACCTGCTGCGTCATATCCTCGGCCTCGGTCCTGTCCCCTATTTTGAGAACTATATACCGATAAATCCTATCGAAGTTCTCCTCGTATAATTGAGTTAAAGCCATCTGGTCGCGCTGCTGCGCGCGACGGATAAGGCTTTCCTCATCTCGCACCTGACAACTCCTGTCCGACCGGACCGGCTGGTTTTTTCGTTAACCCGACCGGGCTTGTGGCGTTACCCTGTGCATATAGTATAACGAAGGGGAGGCTAAAAAGATAGTTACTACGTTGGCGGCGACGGCATGCCACTGAAGCCAAAAATATGCTAAAATTGCAGGATATAACCGGCCACCGGCCGGTAACACGCCGCGGAGAAGGAGCCTTGACATACTCCATACGCCGCATGGTCAAAGATGACCTGACCCAGATCACGGAAATCGACCGCGAGGCCTTTCCCACCCAGTGGCCTCCGGCCAACTACCGCCAGGAGCTCCAGAACCAGCTCGCCCACTACATCGTCGCCTGGGACGATACTAAAAAGGTGGAGGTCTCCCCCACCCGTCCCCCCCGGGCCCTGAGCATCCTGAGGTCATGGCTGCGCTGGCTGGGCCGGCGCCGCCCCCGGCCCGATGACCCTCCACCGCGCGTTTTCCAGCAGTATATCGTCGGGTTTTCCGGCATCTGGGTCATCGTCGACGAAGCCCACATCACCAATATCGCGGTACGGCAGGCTTACCAGGGGCGGGGTTTCGGGGAGCTGCTGCTCATCGCCACCATTGACCTGGCACGGGAACTCCACACCAGGTCAATGACGCTGGAGGTGCGCGCCTCCAACACCGTAGCCCAGAACCTCTACACCAAGTACGGCTTTGCCAAGACCGGCGTGCGCCACGACTACTACCTGGACAACCGGGAAGACGGCGTCATCATGACCACGGAAGATATCAGCTCAGAAGCATTCCAGGCAAAGCTGAAGAAGCTGAGGAAGACCCTGGCCGGCAAACTGTACTAGAACATGCCCGGCGCTTGCCGGGCTATAAAGGCCACCAGGAAAATTGAATTTACTTGCCCGGTTCTTTTCTCACGTAGTGACCGGTGAGCATGATTTCCATGACCATAATCGGCTTACCGATTCTTTTAAAGATAAGGGGACAATGGGTCAGTCCCGCCGGAACGGAGACCACCGAAGTAGCATCAATGATATGTCTTTCTCCACCCAGGTAGAACTCCACTTCGGCATCGAAATCATAATAGTCCAGCGGGTTACTCCCGAAGAAACACAGGAAGTGGGTAAAGTCGTGCACGTGAGGTTTGTCCACCATGACATACGGTTCGGTAACCGCCGCATACAGTAAGTGACAATCGGCGCCCAGCTGGTCGTGGTCCACCCTGACCCCCCGCCATTTTACCTTGCCGTTCTCCTCGACCGTCCCCCGGGGTTCCCGGATGATATACTTGCCGTATTTTGACCTGGCCATCTTCGTCGTCCCCCCTTTTCCCAGCGGAGATATGACTTAAAACTTAAAGAGGCGGCGCCGCTTCGGGAGATACTCCGGATTATTCATGTTATCGTATATCCAGGTCTGGAGCTGCTCCCGGCACGTCGCCAGCGGCACTTTCAGTTTATCGACCTCGATGGACGCCATGTAGGCATCGGTCCCGTGTCTCCTGGCGGCATTTATCTTCTCGTTGATTTCGGCCACCATCCCGAAGACCTTGGTGATTTCTCCATCCAGCTCCCGGGGCAGGAACCTCAGCTTTTCACGGTTCTTCTCCCAGGACCCATCCCTCATCCGGCCGATACCGCGGTGGTAGCTGAAGTTCTCGATGAGCTTCTCATTGTACTTGACGGCGGTAAGGAGACCTACTACCTTCCCCAGCAGCGACCGCCGGGTACGGAATACCTGGAGACCGATGCTCAGGCCCAGCAGTAAAATCATGGCCACCCCGAAGAGTATACTCGTTGACAGACTTCCCAAATCTAATAAATCTCCTTACTAGGCGTGATTTTATTTTCAGAAGGATACCCCGGGCACCCAGCAGCATTATAGTAAATGCGCTCGATAAAAACAAGCTGACTCTTTGACCGCAGGATAGTGAAGTGCTAGAATTATCACGATAGGTGGACCAGTAGTCCGAGGAGGTTTACGACGATGTCCGGGCATTCCAAGTGGCACTCTATTAAACACCAGAAGGGGGTCGCTGATGCCAGGAGAGGCCAGCTTTTCACCAAGCTGACGCGTGAGCTGATAATCGCGGCGCGGGAGGGGGGCGGCAACGCCGAAGCCAACTTCCGCCTGCGCCTGGCCATCCAGAAAGCGCGCGACAGCAATATGCCCATGGACAACATCGAGAGGGCCATCAAGAAGGGCACCGGCGAGCTGGAGGGGGGCACCCTGGCCGAGATGACGCTGGAGGGGTACGGACCCAGCGGCATCGCCATCCTGGTCAACGCCCTCTCGGACAACCGCAACCGGACCATCCAGGAGGTGCGGAACACGTTCAGTCGGCACAGCGGCAGTCTGGGAGAGAGCGGCTGCGTCGCCTGGCTCTTCGATTCCAAGGGGATTATCACCATCAAGGCGGAGAAAGTCAACGCCGACGAACTGATGCTTTCCTCCATCGATGCCGGCGCCGAGGACGTCAAGGTGGAGGATGGCTTCGTCGAGGTTTACACCAAACCGGAAGACCTGGAGAAGGTCCGGGAAACCCTGGAAGGCCAGGATGTGGCCGTCGAGTCCAGCGAGCTGGTGATGGTGCCGAAGTCGCTCGTCCAGCTCGATGAAAAACCGGCCATGCAGACCCTCAAGCTGCTGGACCGGCTGGAGGAAATCGACGATATTCAGAACGTGTTCAGCAACGCCGATATCCCCATGTCCGTCGTGGAAGAATACGAGTCCCAGTAGGCTTTCGACCCCGCTGTCCCCGCGATGAATATGTCATGAAGATTTTAGGCATCGACCCCGGCACACTGGTGATGGGCTACGGCGTGGTGGAGAGTGATGACAGCGGGATAGTCCAGGTCGAGTGCGGTGCCATCGTCAGCCCGGAGCGCGCCCCCATCGGGGAGCGCCTGAACCACATCTACAACGAGCTTCTGGAGATTATCCGCCGCCACCGGCCGGACGCCGTCGCCGTGGAGCAGCCCTTCGTCGCCAAGAACGTGAAATCGGCCCTGGCCATCGGGCGCGCCCAGGCTATTGCCCTCCTCGCCGCCGCCGCCGAAGGCATCCCCGCCTACGAGTACACCCCCGCCGCGGTCAAGCAGCGGGTGACCAGCTACGGCGCCAGCAGTAAGGAGCAGGTCCAGGAGATGGTCCGGCTCCAGCTCGGCCTGGCCGAGGCCCCCCAGCCCCTTGACGCCGCCGATGCCCTGGCCGTGGCCATCTGCCACGTCCAGGAGATGCACCTCAACGACCTCCTGGCCGGTCGGAGTGAGGGACCATGATAGCCTCCCTCCAGGGGAAGGTGGAGTCGCTGGGGGGCGACGGCGCTATTATCAACGTCGGGGGAGTCGGCTATTACGTCTATATGCCCACCACCGCCCTGAGCTCGCTGGGGACCCCCGGCCATGATGTCAAGGTCTTTACCCACCTCCACGTCCGCGAGGACAGCCTTACCCTCTACGGCTTCCCCACCGCCGAGGAGCTCTGGCTCTTCGAGACGCTGCTCGGCGTCACCGGGCTCGGCCCCAAACTGGCGCTGGCCATGCTCTCGGCGCTGAATCCGGAGCAGATTACCATGGCCATCGCCACCGGCAGCGTCGATATGCTGGACATGATTCCCGGCATCGGCAAGAAGGTGGCCAGCCGCATCATCCTGGAGCTCAAGGAGAAAATCGGCGCCGGCTGGGTGGCCGCCCCGGCCAGCGAGATGGCCCGGGAGAACACGGACGTGCTGGCGGCGCTGACCTCACTGGGCTACTCCCCCGCCGAGGCCGTCAAGGCCGTGGCCGCTCTGCCCGCCGACCGCCCCCTCGATTTGGAGGAGAAAATCAAGCTGGCCCTGCAGTACTTCGGCAGCCGGTAAGGAGTTCCTTATGAAAGCCAGTGAAGGACGCACCGGGCGGGTATTCGTTGTCAGGCTGGAGGACGGGGATGTCGTGCCCGACTGCCTCGAAAGGTTCGCGGCTGAGAAGGGGATATCCCACGGCCACGTCGTGTTGATAGGGGGGATAGGAGGAGGAGAGGTGGTGGTAGGCCCCCGCAAGTCCGACGAGATGCCCCCGGAGCCGATGCTCCTGCCCGTGGACGGCGCCCATGAGGTCGTCGGGGCGGGCATCATCGCCCCGGACAAGGAGGGGAAGCCGGTGCTGCACATCCACGCCTCGCTGGGACGGGCCGGGCGGACGCTGACCGGCTGCCTGAGGCCGGGGGTAAGCACCTGGCTGGTGGGGGAGGCCATCATCTACGAGATAACGGGTGTCTCCGCCCGCCGCCTCCCGGATAAGAACAGCGGGTTTGATTTGCTGGGGCCGGAATGAGAAAATTACGACATGAAAAACACCGATTTTACAGAAACAAACAGGCACGGCCAAGCGTGGATTTGTTTCAAGCGTTATGTTAAGTGATGGGGAATAAGTTGGGGGGAGGGAGGGATTAAGAAAAGGAGGTTATATAATATGGCAATACCAGATTATCAGACAATAATGCTCCCTCTA
>JBDRFW010000140.1:0-20895 GCA_043818415.1 Chloroflexota bacterium
CCATCGCCGTCTCGTCGTCGCCCCAGGCCGGGACCTCCGCGCCTATCAAGGAAGCCGGCATCATGGCCCAGATTAACGCCGAGGTGCTGGCCGGTATCACCCTCGGGCAGCTGGTCAACAGGGGTACGCCGGTGCTCTACGGCAGCGTGCCGGTAAGGGCCAGGATGGACACTCTCGGAGATTCCTACGGTTCGGTGGAGACCAGCCAGTACAATATCGACTGCGTGCAGATGGCGCGGTTCTATAACCTGCCTAACTATTCCACCTCCGGCGTCTGCGATACGAAGATTCCGGGGCAGCAATCGACGGTGGAGAGGCTATTCTCCGATATCGTGGTGACGCTGAGCGGCCCGCAGTTCCTGCACTGCGCCTTCGGCCTGCTCGACTGCAACTCCGTTTTCTGCCTGCTCCAGGCCGTCCTCGACGACGCGCACTTCCGGATGATTAAGTCCTTCCTGAAGTCGCCGCGCCTCGACGACCAGGAGCTTGCCGAAATTAAAAAGCAGATAAAAGACGTGGTGGCCACACCGCAAAAAATGTTCATCAACTACATTCGTCCGGTGATGCGGAGCGGAGGAATATCGCTGCCCTACCCCTTCGAAGGCGACGGCAATGGCGATGACGTCTTCGCCCTGGCCCACGAAAGGATGCAGGAGTCGCTGAAAAAGCCGGTGGAGCATATCGACCCGGCCACTACCGCCAGGATATTCCGGGAGATTCCCGGCCTGCTGCCCCGGCTGAACGTCTACCAAGAGGAGAAATAGTCATGAGTGAAGAAATTATCAGCAGCATCAGGGAAAACGTGATACAGGGGAGGAAGACCAGCGCCGATATCGGCATTGACGAAGCGCTGTCCGGTACGCCGGGCGTCGTGGAGCTGACGAAGAAGGCCCTGGCGGACAACGTTTCGCCGGGGGCAATAATCACCGGGGCGCTGACGCCCGGCATGGAGGTGGTGGGAGAGAAGTTCTCCACCAAGGAGTACTTCATACCGGACATGCTGGCCTCCGCCGAGGCCGTGGGGGCGGCCATGGACATCCTCAAGCCGCACCTCGAGGAATCCAACGTGGAAACGAAAGGTAAATTCGTCATCGCTACCGTCAAGGGCGATATTCACGATATCGGCAAGAACATCGTCTCGATACTGCTGCGGGGGGCCGGATACGAGGTCAATGACCTCGGTATCGACGTGCCGGAGGACAGGATTGTCAGCGTGGTCCGGGACGAGCAGCCGGACTACCTGGGACTCTCCGCCCTGCTGACCACCACCATGACGGATATGCCGACCATCATCAAAGCCCTGGAGGAAAACGGCCTCCGGGGCAAGGTCAAGGTATTGATTGGAGGCGCGGCTGTTTCCGAAGAATACGCCGCAGAGATAGGTGCCGATGCCTTCTGCGCGGATGGCTTTCAGGCCATCAGGGTGCTGGAGGAAATGGAAGGAGCGAAAGTTTAGTCTCAATAGAGTGATTTAAGGAAGGTGATAATTAATGTGCGGTATAGCCGGATGTTTTGGAGTTAGAGATACCCAGACAATCAATAAAATGCTGGATGCGCTGCCCCACCGCGGCCCCAACGACCGCGGTATCCACACGTTCCATAACACCGTTTTCGGGCACACGCGGCTTTCCATCGTTGATGTGATGAAAGGCCACCAGCCAATTCTGGCCAACGGCGGACGGGCCGGCATTATCTGTAACGGTGAGATATACAATTTTAAAAAAATCAGGGAGAAGCTGAACGGCCGGTACCCGTTTACCACCGATTCCGATACCGAGGTCATCCTGCACCTCTACCGGGAAAAGGGGCCGGAGTGCGTCAAGGAGCTGGACGGCATGTTCGCTTTTGCTATCTTCGAAGGCGACGACTTCATGCTGGCGCGCGACCCCATCGGCATCAAGCCCCTCTACTACGGCTACGTACGGGGCAATCTTTACTTTACCTCGGAGCTGGGGGCGATGACCCTGGCCGGCGTCGACGAGGTGCACGAGTTCCCGGCGGGGCACTATTATACGCCCAAAGAGGGATTCGTTCAGTACTACCGGATTCCCGAGATTCAGGACCACCTGCTCACCGACGTCGATGAGACCTGCCGGCTTATCCGGGAGACGTTTATAGAGTCGGTCAAAAAGCGCCTGCTGGCCGATAAGGAAATCCACGTGGGCTCTTTCTGCTCCGGCGGTATCGACAGCAGCCTGGTGGCCGCCATCGCCGCCGAGGAAATTCCCCACCTCCACACCTTCGTAGTGGGCATGAAAGATGAAAACGGTAAGGAAAGCGACGACCTCAAGGCGTCGCGCATCGCCGCCGCCCATATCGGCTCCACCCACCACGAGCTTATCTTCACCGAGGACGAGTACTACGAGGCGCTACCCACCGTTATCAACAAGCTGGAGAGCTACGACCCCTCCCTGGTGCGCTGCGCCGTCCCCTGCTACTTCACCTGCAAGCTGGCGGCGGAGCACGTCACCGTGGTACTCACCGGGGAAGGCGCCGATGAGCTTTTCACCGGGTACCACTACATGAAGCACTACCCCGCGGACGTGCTCAACAAAGAAGCCCGGCGCTGTATCAACAACCTGCACAACATCAACCTCCAGCGCGCCGACCGCATGGGGATGTACTTCAGCCTGGAGCTGAGGGTGCCGTTCCTTGATGTGGCCATGGTCGACCTCTCCATGAAGATTCCCCCGGAGCTCAAGATAAGGGAGTCCGAGAAGGTGGGCGACAAGATAGAGAAGTGGATTATGAGAGAGGCCTTCGAAGATACCGGCTACCTCCCCGATGACATTCTCTGGCGCTACAAGGTGCAGTACACCCAGGGGGCAGGCTGCGAGAGCCTCGGGGAGAGGCTGGCCGAGAGCGAGGTCAGCGAGGAAAAGTACCAGCGCATCAAGGCCGAGAACCCCAAAGCCACGATAAACAGTCGGGAGGCGGCCTACTACTTCAAAATCTTCCGCCAGTTCCACCCCCAGGACTCGGTGCTCGGTTCCATCGGCATCTGGACCGGCTTCGATTTCGCCGAGGAGAGGGAGCCGGTGAGGGGCACCATGGACGGCGACCTCAAACATGTCCGCGAGGAGACCACAACCGGGGCCAAGTAGCTATGAGGTGGACAATCCTGGGCTCCGGCGGCTGCATGGTCATCCCCAAGCCCCTTTGCCGCTGCCGGGTATGCCGGGAAGCCAGGAAAAAAGGCGTGCCGTATGCCCGGACCGGGCCATCGGCCTTCCTGCACGATATTCACCTGCTGATTGACACCCCGGCAGAGATTGCCGCCCAGCTCAACCGTGAGTCCATCAACCGCATCGACTACCTCATGTTCACCCACCTCGACCCCGACCACGTCGAAGGGTTCAGGGTGGTCGAGCAGATAGCCCTGGACTTCCGCACCTGGCGCGCCTATCCCGGGAAAGAGATTTGTCTGCTGCTGCCGGAACCGCTCGGCGAACGCCTGCGGGAAATAAGGTCCCAGTACGGCGCCATGGTAGATTTTTTCCTGGAGAGGGGCTTTGTCCGGCTGGAGCTTTTCCGGGACGAAATCCTGATTCAGGACATGCGTATAACCGCTATCCCCATCGACCGTGGCCGCCAGACCTCGTTTGTTTATGTCTTTGAAAAGGCCGGGCAAAAGGTCGTTTATGCCCCCTGTGACATCAAACCCTTTCCGGAAAACAGGGATGAGGTTAAAAACGCCGACCTCCTGATTATCCAGCCCGGCATTTTCGAGGACGGGTTGAAGCACGGCTTCAAGTACCCGGCCGGGCACGTTTCCCGGACGACGCTCTATACGTTTGAGCAGACCCTGGAGCTGGCGGCGCGGCTGGAGGCCAAGAAAACGGTCTTTGTCCACCTGGAAGAGTACTGGAACCGCAGCCACGACGATTACCTCGCCCTCGAAGCAAAGCACCCAAACGTTCAATTTGCTCATGATGGCATGCAGATGGGGACGTCAGAGAAGTAAGCTTGGGGCCGGATAGATGGCTCAGCAGTGGCTGGATAGTTGGCTCAAAATGGCTGGCCTTCCCCCTCAAGCGAAATGCCACCGCAGGGTAGATTTCCACCTCTCGATTTCGTTGCCTTTAAATACCATTATATGGTCTGGAGCGTGGTAGAGCCAGGGTATTAGAAAAAAGTGGGGGAGCTTTGATGCTCCCCCAATCTCCCTTAGCTCGTTTCCTTAGTGGGACCCGTACCAGGTGACGACGTTATCAAACGACTCCCGTGTGGAGCGGCGCTCGTTGCGGGGGGCGTTCCAGTCCGGGTAGCCGATGGCGATTCCCATGGCGATAAGCTTGGAATCGGGGATTCCCGTGACTTTACGGATAATGTCCGGGTGGGTGACTGCCTGCGCCTGGACCACCGTGGCCAGTCCTTCATTGACGGCCGCCAGCATGAGGTTCTCACACGCCAGACCGCAGTCGTAAATCGACCACACGTTAATACCTTGGCTCTGGTAGAAAAAGTTCCTGCCCACGAGGATATAGATAACGGCCGGGGCGCCGTAGTGCTCGAAGTTCGCCAGCACGCGTTGTTCCTGCTCCTCCTGGGTCATCTCCGCCCGGCCCTTGGGGGCCAGGGCGCGTATCCGGCCCATATGGGGCTCCGGGAACTCGTAGGGTCGGTGGATATCCGGGGTAGGGTTTTTCACCCCCCGGGCCATGAACCCGTCCTGTATCTCCTTGAGGGGCTTACCGGTAACCACGGCGAACTCCCAGGGCTGGGTATTGGCCCAGGATGGGGCCTTTAAAGCCTGCTCCATTATCTTCTTCAGTATTGCCCCGGGGACGGGGTCGGGCTTAAAGGCCCGGCAGGACCTCCGCTCCCGGATGGCATCAAGAATGTCCATTAACTGCTCCTCCTTAAGTCTTTCACGGCTGTCAGCGTACCGTTCTAATTAAATTATCCCCGTTGCCGCCAGGGCAAGTCAAGTTTGCCAATGACGTTCGTAAGCGTGTAAAATAAAAATGAAAGTCAGCTTCCCGCCATCGTTAGAGTGACCGTCCGCCGAATTACCTGTAAATCAACCGCCCTCAGGGTGGTGTGACGTCAGGAGGAGCGTATTGAGCAAAGTAGCTGAAATAACGATTACCTCCGATGCCCCCGGCGCCAGAATGTTCATGCTGGGTAATGAGGCAATCGCCCGGGGGGCCATCGAGGCCGGCGTCCGGGTGGTGGCTTCCTACCCCGGCACGCCTTCCAGTGAAATCACCGAGGCCCTGGTGGGCATGGCCGACAAGATGGGCTTCTACGCCGAGTGGTCGGTAAACGAGAAGGTGGCCCTGGAGGTGGCCATGGCCGCGTCTATCTCCGGGCTGAAGTCCCTGGCGATAATGAAGCACGTGGGCGTCAACGTGGCCCACGACCCGCTGATGTCGGCCAGCTACATGGGCGCCCGCGGAGGCCTGGTGCTGATTTCCGCCGACGACCCCGGCCAGTGGAGCTCCCAGAATGAGCAGGACAACCGCTACATCGCCCGGCAGGCTTATATACCGGTGCTGGAGCCGTCCTCCGCCCAGGAGGCCAAGGATATGATGGCCAGCGCCTTCCGCCTCTCCGAGGAGTTCAACCAGATGTTCATGTTGCGCTCGGTGACCCGCCTGGGCCACGGCCGCAGCGATATCGTTTTAGGGGAGATTGAGCGGGAGAAACGGGCGGGGAAGTTCGTCAAGGACCCCGGCCGGCTCGTCTGCCTGCCGGGTAATTTCCGCAACAACCGCCGGCTGGTGGTGGCGCGGATGGAGAGAATCAGGCAGGCGGTGGATGCCTGGCCCTATAACCGCCTGACGCTGAAAAGCAAGGCTAAACTCGGCATTATCGCCACCGGCATTGCCTACGGCTACGCCATCGAGGCTATCCAGTGGCTCGGCCTCGAGGATAAGGTCTCGATTCTGAAGGTCGGCACACCGTACCCGCTGCCCGCCGGGCTGACGAAACGGTTGCTGCAAGCGGTGCCGGAGGTCCTGGTGGTGGAAGAGCTGGAGCCTTTCGTGGAGGAAGCCGTCAAGGTCGTCGCCCAGGACGCCGGCCTACCGACCAGGATACACGGCAAGGATATGCTGTCACTGGTCGGGGAGCTTTCCACCCGGCAGGTCTCCGAGGCGTTGAGCAAGCTGACCGGGGCCTCGCCGCCGGTGGACTTCGCCATGCTGGACAGGATAAAAGCGGAGACTCAGGCGCTTTTACCGCTACGTCCTCCCACCATGTGCGCCGGGTGCCCGCACCGGGCTACCGCCTATGCCATCAACATCGCCTGCCGGCGCTACCAGCAGGAGACCGGCAGGGAGCCGGTCAAAACGGGTGACATCGGCTGCTACGCCCTGGCGGCCAACCCGCCGCTCAACTCGGACGACGTCGCCGTCTGCATGGGCGGCGCTTTCGGGCTGGCCAACGGCTTCGCCCACGTGGTCGACGCCCCGGTGGTGGCCCATCTAGGCGACTCCACTTTTTTCCACTCCGGCATTCCGCCGATGATTAACGCCGTTTACAACAAGTCGCGGGTGACGATGGTGGTGATGGACAACGCCACCACCGGCATGACCGGATTTCAGCCCCACCCCGGTGCCTCGGGGGATGTCTCCGTGGATATCAAGATTGAGGACATCGCCCGGGCCAGCGGCGTGAAGTTCGTCGAGGTGGTGGACTCCTTCGAGCTGCCGCGTCTCATCGAAGTGCTGGATAAAGCCCTGAGGTTCGACGGGCCTTCGGTCATCGTCGCCCGCCGGATTTGCAGCATCCTGGACCAGCGGGAGAAGCGGAAGCAGGGCGTCAAGACCGTCCCCTGGGAGGTAGGTAAAGAGAAATGCCTGGCCGGCGCCCCCCCTTACTGCCAGGCCACCTGCCCCCTGCACATCGATATCCGCGGCTATCCGGCCTTATTAAGGAGGGCAAGTTCAACGAGGCGCTGGCCCTCATCAAGCAGGTCTTGCCCTTCCCCGCCATCATCGGCCGCATCTGCACCCGCCCCTGCGAGGCCAGGTGCAAGCGGGCGGAGGTGGAGGAGGCCATCGCCATCAATGCCCTCAAGCGGGCGGCTTCCGACTTCGGCAAGTACAGAGAAGACTACTCCATTGGCGCGGAGAAGAAAGAGAAGGTGGCCATCGTGGGCGGCGGTCCGGCCGGAATTATGGCCGCCTACGATTTGCGCAAGGCCGGATATAAAGTGACCATCTTCGAAGCCCTCTCCAGGCTGGGCGGCATGATGGCGGTGGGCATCCCCGAGTTCCGTCTCCCCCGGGACACCCTGGACAAGGAGACGGATATCGTCAGGAAGCTGGGCGTTGAAATAAAACTAAATACCAGGGTCGGGAAGGACGTTAAAATGTCCGACCTCAAGAAAGACTACAACGCCGTCTTCATCGCCGTGGGCGCTCATAAAGGCCGGAACATCGGCATCGGGAACGAGAAAGTCCCGGGCGTCATCGACGGCACCGAGTTCCTCCTCATGGTAAACACCGGCGAGAGGGTGGCCGTGGCGGACTGGGGGGTAGTGGTAGGCGGCGGCAACGTGGCCATCGACTGCGCCCGGACCTGCGTGCGGCTGGGCTGCCCGGATGTCAACATCGTTTACCGGCGCTCCCGGGCGGAGATGCCGGCCATCGCCGAGGAGATAGCCGGGGCCGAGAGTGAGGGCGTCAAGATAAAGCTACTGGCCGGCCCGAACAGGGTTGTTGTAAAAGGTAATAAAGTGTCCGGACGGGAGTGTATCGAAATGAAGCTGGGCGAGCCGGACAAGAGCGGGCGGCGCCGCCCGGTGCCGGTAGCCGGCTCGGAGTTCACCGTGGCGGCCGACCTGATAATCGCCGCCGTCGGGGAGCAGCCTGACCTCGCTTTGATGACCGGGGACCTGGCCGGGGCGGTCAAAGACGGCCTGGTCAAGGCCGACCCCCTGACGCTGGAGACCGGCATTCCCGGCGTGTTCGCCGGCGGCGACGCCGTGACCGGACCGGCCACGGTTATCCAGGCGATGGCGGCGGGCCGGAAAGCTGCAATATCCATCGACCGTTTCCTCAAGGGCGAGCGCCTGGACACCGGCCGGGAAGGGGAGGACGTCTTCGAGAGCAAGCTTATCGTCGACACATTCGGCATCGAGCCGGAATCCAGGCTGGACATGCCTTTGCTGCCGGTAGAGCAGCGGCGCGGCAACTTCCGGGAGGTGGAGCTGGGGTTAAGTAAAGAGGAGGCCGTCCGCGAGGCGCAGCGCTGCCTTTCCTGCGACTGCCGTATCTGCATCAACCTGACCGGCTGTCCCGCCCTGATTACGGAGGGGGACAAGGTAAAGATAGATGTCAACCAGTGTCCCGGCTGCGGGGTCTGCGCCCAGGTCTGCCCGCACGACGCAATCTTTTTACCAGGAGCGAAAGATGGCAACGGCGAAAGAGCTTAACATAATAATATGCGGGGTCGGCGGACAGGGCGTGGTGTTGATGTCCGAGCTGCTGGGCAACGCCGCTGTCCGGAGTGGTATCGAGGTGAGGGGCTCCGAGGTGCTGGGAATGGCACAGCGGGGAGGCTCCGTTTTCAGCAATATCCGCCTGGGACACGGTGTGGTTTCGGCGCTGACGCCGGAAGGCAGGTGCGACGTCCTCATCGCCGTGGAACCGTCGGAGGCACTCCGTAATATTCAGTACCTGGGGAAGTCCAGCGTGGTGGTAGTCAACACCCGGACGGTATTGCCCTTTACCGTGTTCCTGGGCAAGAGCGGCTATCCCACCCTGAAGCAGATTCTGGCCGGACTCCGAAAAGTCACCGAACGTGTTATCCCGGTGGACGCCGCCGGGCTGGCCGAGAAGGCCGGCAGCCTGCAATCGATGAACGTGGTCATGCTGGGGGCCCTCTACGGGACCGGCCTGATGCCGGTCGACGCAGATGTGGCCAGGGAGGGCATCCGGGGTCGCTTTCCGGCCCGGGCGGCCGACACCAACCTCAAGGCCTTCGACCTGGGCTATAAAGAAGTCCGGAAGGCGCTGCAAAAGACGGCGGCCGGGCGCGAGTTCTGAAGGACGGTCTAGGCGACCATCAGCCTGACGACGCGGCTGACGTCGTCGACGTCTTCCAGGTTCTGGAGCATTTCCAGCAGCCTGGCGGCATTTTTCCGCGAGACCGTCCGAGAGAAGTCCACCTGGTGCCAGAACTTGTCCGTGACCTGCTTCATGGGAGCGGGCTTCTGGGTCCAGTCGCGGTTGAGCACGCCTGACTCGGAGAGCTCCCGCCCGTCTTTCATTTTCAGCTTGAGGGTAATGGCCCAGCGCTCCGAGGCGGAGGCCGGCTCAATCATCTTCGTCCTGGCGGTAAGCTCGCTGGCTCTGGGGTCGAGGATGGCTTCCCCGGTAAAGTTGGGCAGCCCCACGCTCTTCCTGAGCAGGGCGGTGGCCACGGTATAGGGGTAGCTGAAAATGGCGTCGCCGTGGGGGAACTCCCGGATGATAAACGGCTTGGCGTAGTAGCTACGCTGCAGAGCCCCCGGGGGCACGGTGAGGATAACCTCTTCGATATCGTCGGTGTTGATATCGTATTTCTTAACGAGTTTCAGGGCGCAGTTAATGGCGATGTGGTTGGGCATGCCGCAGGGGTAGGGCTTGAAATAGGCCTCGCCGTAGTATTTCCTGCCAAGGTCGCGGGTGAGGATGTTCGGGTCCTTGCAGCCCCTGGCGTAGAGGAAAAAGTAGCCGAACCGACTCTGCAAAGCGTCTTCCACCCCCGTCCACCCTTTGGCGGCCAGCTCGGCGGCGAAGATGCCGTGGCGGGCGGCCGTGCCCTGGCCCAGCTTGAAGGTGGTGGCCCCATCCCAGATGCTCTGGATGGCGGCGGCAATCAGGTTGAGCACGATGCCGAAGGCGTGCCGCATCCGGTGCGGGTCCAGCCCGAGCAAACGGCCCGCCGTGGCCGCGGCCCCCAGATGGCTCAGCGTGCCGCAGCCGTCCCACCCCAGCCCGATGGGGTGCTCGGCGGAGGCGGCCTGCACCCTCGCTGCCACGTCGTCGCCCACCAGCATCGCGGTCAGCAGCTCCTTGCCACTGACTTTTTTCGCTTCACCCAGCGCCAGGGCGGTGGGCACCAGCGTCGCCGCGTGGTGGGAAGGAAACACCTGGCCGTCGATAATGTAGGACATCACCTCGAAGTCGTAGGAGCGGGCCATGATGGCGTTGAGCATGGCCACGTTCTGGGCGGGCGCTTTGCCGCCGTGGACGAAGATGGTGGACTCGGTTTTACCGCCCCATTCCCGGATAAGGTCGAGCAGGGTGGCGTTGCCGGGGGCGTTGACCCCGCCGATGACGCACCCGAGGACGTCGATGACACGTTTTTTAGCCAAATCCAGAGTGACGTCGTCGAAGTCTTCGAAGCGCGTCTCCACAACGTTGGCCGAGATGGCCTCGATGGCGGTCTTGCCTTCAGTATCATTCATAAGGTAATCTCCCGGATAAGGTCCGGGACGCTCGCTTTCTCCAGGTTGAGCAGCATCTCCACCGCTTTATCGATTTTGTCGATGGTCAGCGCCCGCTGGGCGTTGTGGCGGAACTTGGCCACCAGCTCGTCTTCGGTCATCGGGGATTCGGTGGAGCCGTGGGGCATCTTCCGGTCTTCCTTGAAGGTCTTGCCTTTGGCCGTGACTTCCAGCGTGGTGAGCTGGGGCTCCGTCTCGGTTTGAGGATGGACTATCACGCTGACCTTCTTAGCAAAGGATTGGATTTCCGGCGAGCGCAGGGTGTCCATGTCCTGCCACTCGACGCCCGGCCGGATGCCGTGGGCGACCACCGCCAGGACATAGGGCAGCCCGAACTGGAAATCGACGGTGTTGGTCAGCTCACGGTTCTGGAAAAGGGGGGCTTCGACGGTCCGGGGGAGGTAACCCTTGACGCTCTCGATATCCTCAGGACGGAGGTTGTTCTGCTTCATGATGTTTTGCAGAATCTCGAGGGCGGGGTGGAGCACCCGGCAGCAGGGGTAGGGCTTATAGTTCACCCGGGTGACAAAGAGCCAGCTCTTACCCAGGTCGGCGGTGACGCTCTCCGGGCTCCAGCTGCCGTAGCCGGCGAACTTCCAGAAACCCTTATCCGGCGGGTCGAAGACGGTGGTATCGCCCAGGTAACCCATCTCCGCCCAAAGCGCCGCCATGATACCGCCGGTGTTCTGCCACCCCGGCACGCCGTACTTGGTCATGGGGCGGTGCTCGCTGAAGGAAGACCGCACCCAGGTCAGCACCTGGCTCATGTGGGCGGCGATGCCCATGGCGTGCGTCATCTTGCCTTTATCGAGGCCGATGAGCCGGCCGGCCCCGGCGGCCACCCCGAGGTTGCAATTGGCGTAGCCCGTCCGCTCCGGCCAGCGGAAAGGCTTGGTGCCTATCGGCGAGGCATCCAGCATGCCGCTCAGGACCCTGGCCCCGACCTCGAAGCCGAGCGCCGTGGCCAGTATCAGGTCCTTGCCGGAGGCCCCGGTACTCTCCGCCACGGCCAGCACGGAGGGGACGATGTAGGCCGGGGCGTGACCGCCCGGCATGAGAGCGTCGAAGTCCGGGGTGTTGACCAGCTGCGCGTTGGCGAAGGCGGCGTTGGTGCAGGAGACCTTGTCCCCCGTGCCGATGATGGAAGATTCCGGCGGCCCGCCGAGTCGTTTGGCCAGGGCGACGGCCATCTTGCCCGGGTCGAGCGTCAGCCCGGCCAGCGCGTTGCCGATGGAGTCCATCAGCAGCAGTTTGGACTCGCGCACTACCGGCGCCGGGACATCGGCGTATTTTGTCTTAACGGCAAAGCCGGCCAGTTCCTCGGTGATATTGCTCATTGTCTTGTCCTCTCCCGTAAAATTACTTGATTTTCGGCAGGTTCACGCCCTGCCTGACCAGGTTCTCACGCAGGGCCTTGTAGTCCACTTTTCTGGGCTGGATGCCGGCTTTGGCCGCCATGGCCGCCGCCGTGCCGGCCGCCTGGCCATAGGCGATACAGTGCGGGATGATGTTGAAAGTCTCGTTAACGGTGTCCGCGGAGGAGAAAGCGCGTCCGGCCACCAGCAGGCCGTCCATCCGCCGGGGCACCAGGCAGCGGTAGGGGATGCAGAGGGCGGGGTGGTCCGAGGAAATCTCCCCGAAGTCGTTGTTGGCCAGCACCGCGATGGTATCCGGGAAGACCTCGTCCGTCTCCAGGTCCTTCTCGCTGAGGGTGTACTCCCCGACGATGCGCCGGCCCCCCTGGGTGCCCAGCTGGGGGGCGGTGAGCATGATGAAGGAGTTCTCGAAGCCGGGGACGTGCCTCTTCATGAAGTCGTAGGTAATGAGGGCGCGCTTGCGGGACTTGATGTCTATCCGGGTCAGCTGCTCCACGTCCATGGCGTCGGTGCGCTCCGGTTGGGGCTGCATGCAGTGGTACCAGAGGACTCCCGGCTGGTTGTGGAGGATGCCCTTGAAGAAGTTGGGGTAGCCGCCGAGCCTGGAAAGCTCCTGCAAAAGCTCGCCCCATTTATCCGGCTGCGAGGCCCGGAAGTGGTCGAGCTTCTTGATATCGACGTTGGCCACCCAGAATACCAGGGCCAGCCAGGCGGTGCGGCGCTTGTTGTCGCACTCGTTATCCAGCTCCGCCCCGGCGGAAACGAAGATATCGCCGTCGCCGGTGGCATCGATGATGACCTTGCCCAGGATGGCCTGCCGCCCGGACTTGCTCTCGAAGTAGACGCCCCGGACGGTGTTCCCGTCTGTTATCGTGCGGGTACCCCAGGAGTGCAGCAGCAAATCGACCCCCGCCTCCAGCACCATGTCGTTGAGCTCGTCCTTGAGTATCTCGGGGTCGACGACGGCCGTATAGTGCACCCGCTGCTTATCGGTCTTGTAATCGTGGCGGACGTGGAACCACCCGAGGTTGGCGTCCAGGTAGTAATCGACCACCTTCTTGTCGGTGGTGCCCCAGTCCTCCTTCTTCGGGTAGGAAGTGCCGCCCCGCTTATCCAAACGGTCGATGAGCTCCTGGTTGAGGCCGTAGAGGTGCTGCTTCCCGTAGATATCGCTGAGGTTGGGGATGATGTTGACCAGCCCCCCGGTGGCCATGCCGCCGAGGTGGCCGTAGCGCTCGATGAGGACGGTTTTAGCCCCGCTACGCGCCGCGGCAATCGCCGAGCCGATGCCGCCGGGGCCTCCGCCCACCACCACCACGTCCACCTCCCGGCAGACCTTGATTTCCCGGGCGGGTTCCGTAATCGTTCTGACTGAAGGTGCTTTCGGCATGGGTAACCTCCATCGCAAGACTAATTACTGCCCCTGATTTTGCCCAAGGCGGCGGTTAGATGCTGACCGCTATTAGTTTATTACCGTACACCCGCCTTGACATCCGGCAGGGGGACGCCCTGCTTGATGAGCCGGGCGCGCAGGTCGGCGAAGTTCACCTTCTTGGGACTCACGCCGGCCTGCAAGGCCAGGGCCGAGGCCGTGCCGGCCGCCTCGCCGAAGGCGATGCAGTGCGGGATGAGGTTGAACCACTCCTGGACGTGCTCGTCCGAGGAGAAGGCACGGCAGGCCACCAGCAGGTTGTCCACGTTTTTCGGCTGGAGGCAGCGGAAGGGTATGTACATGTTGGGATGGTCCAGCGATTCATGGCCGCGGTCGAGGTCCGGGAAGATGGCGATGGTGTCCTCGAACGGCTCGTTGTTGGCCATGTCTGCCTTGGTCAGCTTGTACTCGCCAATCATGCGGCGACTGCTCCGGGTGCCCAGCTGCGGGGCGGACAGGACGATGAAGCTCTTCTCGAAGCCGGGCATGTTCGCCTTCCAGAAGTCGTAGGTCCTCCTCATCTTCTTCCGGCCTTCGAACTCGACGCGGGTAAGCTCTTCCACGTCCACCTGGCTCTTGTTCGGGAAGCGGTTATGGACCCAGACGATGCTCTCCTGGTTCTTGAGCAGGCTCTTGAAAAAGCCGGGGTGGCCGCCCGCCTTGAGGCACTCGCGCTGGAGCTCGGCGAACTTCTCCGGCTGTGCCTTACGGAACATCTCGACGGTGGGGAGGTCGACGCCGTCAATCCAGAAGCACAGCGCCAGGTTGGCGATGCGGAAATTGGGGGGAATGTTGTCCTCGAACTCGATGCCGGCATACGGCAGGAGGTCGCCGTCGCCGGTAGCATCGATGACGACCTTGCCCAGCACGGCCTGCCGCCCGGACTTGCTCTCGAAGATAACGCCCTTACATTCGGTGCCTTCCATGATGGGCTCGGTGCCCCAGGAATGGAGGTAGGTCTTGACACCGGCCTCTTCCACCATATCGTTGAGGATGACCTTGGATATCTCGGCATCGATAATAGCGGCATAGATTACCCGGTCCAGGCGCATGTAGAAGAAGATCTGGTCTAAATAGTGCTTGACGAGGTCCTTGTCCATGGTGCCCCAGTGTTCTTTCTTCGGGTACACCACAGCCTCCCGAACCTTCAGGCGGTCAATCCACTCCTGGGTGAGGCCGACTATCTGCTGCTTGCCGTAGATGTCCGTCAGTTGTGGGATGATGGTCACCAGGCCTCCCGTACCCATGCCGCCCAGGTAACCGTACCTTTCGATGAGTACCGTGCTGGCGCCGTTCCTGGCGGCGGATACCGCCGCCCCGATTCCCCCGGGGCCGCCCCCCACCACCACAACGTCGGCCTCGCAGGCTACCCTGGTATCTCTGGCCGCTTCCTTAATCGTCTTCATTTATTTACCTCCTGCGCTGGTGATGTGGTGCCTTTTCAACGCGATATCAGTGAAAAGCATATAGGATACCCCGCCGCTATGTCAAATACATCTCTTCCATATTACGAGACTTGAAGTCGGGGAAAAATCGGTTCAGTAAGGCATGTTCCTTGACATTTAAAATTAATGGTGAATATAATGAGCCGATAAAATTGGCAGTCGCTGAAGTTGGTTAGCCGAAAGACCGGATGGTCGGTTGAATAATTGCTACCTGCCGAATATATAAGGTAAGTCTTGGTCACAGCAGAAGCAGGGAAGGAGGTGCCACAACCCAGAAGATAAACAGTACGGGTTACTCAGGCTCAACCGGAAATGATATTGATGATTAAGGAGGAAAAGGTGATGAAGAGACTGGTGTTAATCCCGTTGATGGTTGTCCTGGCCGCCGTCCTGGTTTTTACCGGATGTACGCAGCAAGCAGCTCCCGCCCCCGCCCCGGCCCCGAAGCCAGCCCCCGCCCCGCAGGGCCCTCAGACTATTACCGCCCAGACCCAGGCCCCCGCGCCCTCCGCACCAGCGGCAAAGCCGGAAAAAGTTTACTATCTGAAACTTAACGACTGGGGTCCCTCGGTGATTACCATCGGCAAGCTGCACATTCAGGCGGCGGAGATGATTGAAGAGAGGACCGGCGGTAAGGTAAAAATTACCAATTACTTCAACCAGTCCATGTTGAAGTACGGGGATACCTTCCGGGGTATCTCGGCCGGCATCGCCGACCTGTCGTTGTACGTTATCGGTGCTACCCAGGGTGTCCATGATATTAACCAGGCTATCGCCCTGCCTTTCATGGGCCTCCCCGATATGCCCACCGGCACCAAGATTTATAACGAGCTCCGGCAGCAGTTCCCCGAGCTGGACCAGGAGAATACCAAGGCCAACACCAAGTGGTTGACCGTCCGCATGATGCCGCCCACCCAGCTGCATCTCGTCAAGAGGTCAGCTTCACGCCCCGCCGACCTCAAGGGCATGAAGGTTATTGCCGGTGCGTCCCTGATAGATATGCTCAGCCAGGTCGGGGCGGCCGGCGTGATGATGGGCCCGCCGGACTGGTACATGTCCCTGGAGAGGGGCCTCGTCGAGGGGCAGTTTGTCCACTGGCCGGCCGTGTACGATTTCCATACCCTGGAGCTGTTCAAGTTCCATACCCTCTACGGTGACGGCGGCATCCAGATGACTCCCATCGGCTTCATGGCCAACCTCGATTCCTGGAACAAGCTGCCCGCGGAGTACCAGAAGATAATCGTGGACGTCTATCAATGGGTCAATGATGAGTCCACCACCGCTGATTTAGACCTTATCGATAAGGCCGAGAAGGCCGCTAAGGACTGGGGCCACATCTCTGACTACCTGACGCCGGAAGAAATCCAGATATGGGCGGAACTCGTGGGACCATATCACCAGAACTGGATCGCGGATGCCGCGGCCAAGGGCTGGCCCGCCCAGCAGGTCTACGACAGTCTGAAGAAGATAATCGCTAAATATTAAGTAATCAGCGGCAGAGTCTGTCATGAAAGGGGCCGGTCCTGTTTAACCAGCGGGGCCGGCCCTGCCTTTTCCCTGGTAAAAAGATGAGGCTGACCCGACGGGATGCGGACCGTTGCGGCCGCGCGTCAGGCCAGCCTCAATAGTTCAGTAGCGGTTAGCCGCCAATGCCCTGGGTGGCCAGGCCCTGGCGGTAGATACCAATCCAGTTCTTGATGGCATCATAGACCTTCTTGCCCGGCCTGCCCTTAGCTTCGTTGCCCGCTATCCACTTCTCGTGGAACGGGATGGCAACGTCAAACCACGCCTGCTCTTCGGCAGCCGTCAGCGTCTCCAGCTTGCCGCCGGAGTCGATGAAAGCCTGGATGCCCTTGGCGGTTTCGCGGGCGTCAACGGCTACCATTTGAGCGATGAACTGGGGACGCAGCGCCCTGAAGGCGCCCTGCATCTCGATGGGCAGGCTCTTGAACTTCTTTTCGCCCATCACCCAGTTGGTGCCGGTGTACCCGAAATCGCCCGAGGGGAAGGCCACGGCATAATCGAGAACCTCAGTCAGTTTGAACATGGGGTACATGCTCATGCCGACGATGAGGGAATCGGCCAGGCCGCGGTCGAGTGAGGTGTACCAGTCGGCCGGGGCGAGCTGCAGCGCCGCACCGCCGAAACTCTGGACAATCTCGCCGATGATACCGGAAGCGATTATCTTGTGGCCTTTGTAGTCAGCGGGAGTCCTCAGCGTGCCGGCATTGGTGCCGATGTAGCGCTTCAGGCCGTTCCACCGTCCGAGCACCTCGAAGCCCTTCCATTCAGCCGCCACCTCGGGAACGGTGATATTCAGGGCTTCCCAGGCCTGGGTACCAATACCCGAGCTCTGGAACCCCATGAACGGCAGGCTCATCACGTCGTTGAGGGGCGCCCGCTCAATCTCCCAGGAATTGACCCAGGTGCAGATATCAGCCAGGCCCTGCTCGACGGCGTTAATCTGGTCCTGATAGGGGAACAGTGACGAGGCATGGTACCAGGTGAACTCGACCTGGTTACCCATGGGGCCGAGCATCTCTTTCAGCCTCGGCAGGTACCACTCGTGCATCAGCACGTTACCGCCGGCCATCGGCGGAGCGTGGTCGGTGTAAATGAACTCATACTTTTGCGGGGCCGGTGCCGGTGCCGGAGCCGGTGCTGCCGGGGCAGACGGGGCCGGTCCGGGCGCCGGGGCGGCTTTCTGGCCGCAGCCAACGAGGATAAGGGTGACACCCAGCACCAGTGCCAGACAAATCAATAATACCTTTTTCATCCTTATTACTTATAGCCTCCTTTAAGATTCGGAAAAACGCTTCTGGAAAATCGGGAAGGAATCAGTTATAGGCTTATAGTTATCACCTCCCTTCCGGTATCGGTATAAGCCGTGAGCAGGTAAGGGATGGGCAGTTTCTGGCTATTATACCACCATACGGAAAAATGGTAAAGAAAAAGCCCGATAAAGTCAAGAGCGACATCGATTTTTTAATGATTCTACGAGAAAATTAAAAGTGGAGGCCGGTCATTAGCGATAAAAATCACATACGGCCGAGGTTTGCTTAAGCTAAACTCAGGCTAGCTGAAAGTGATTTCACACTCAGTGGGGGAAGACATGCCGATATACGCTTACAAGTGCCGCCAATGCGGCGAAAAGTTCGAGCAATTCCGGGGAATATATGATACCGACAGCGAAGTCGAGTGCCCGAAGTGCGGTACCAAGGACCCGGTGAGAGTGCTGGCGCCCTTTTTCAGCAGGAACTCGTCAGGGGGCGGCGCTATTTTCCCCACCTGAGGCAGCTCCTGTTGAGCCAGTTGGCTCCCGGGAACCGATTGAGAGAGATGAAGCAATGATGCAAATGGCGAGGAAGATGGCCCTGGTGGACTATGACCGCTGTCATCCGGAGGCGTGCGAGGGCGGCGTTTGCCTGGCCGTGCAGGCATGTCCTTCCGGGCTGCTGAGGCAGGAAGCCCCCCAGGAGATTCCGATGCCGGAGCCCTCTTTCTGCCGCGCCTGTGGCGAGTGCGTGAGGGCCTGCCCGCAACAGGCGATACGACTTTACAGCTCTTGAGGTTTCAGGCGGAAGACGGCGGAGAAAGGCTGACATGAAACTGGCCGATATCATCGTGATAGGCATCGGGGCGCTGGCCCTGCTCAGCGTCCCCCTGGCGCCCTTCGTCACCCGGGCCACCCGGGGGGAGTCCGGCGCGGTAGGGGAATCAGGCATTCCGCTAATTGACATTGAGCGGCCGGCCATGACGGAGACGGCGACCTTCGCCCTGGGCTGATTCTGGGGCTCTGACGCCCGGTTCGGGAGTCTTCAAGGTGTTGTCAGTACCCGCGTCGGCTATGCCGGCGGCACTACCTCGAGTCCGGACTACCAGCGGGTCGGCGACCACAGCGAGACCGTCGAGGTGGTCTATGACCCCACCCGGATTGCCTACGAGAGGCTGCTGGAGGCTTTCTGGCACGGCCACGAACCGACACTTAATTCGGGGATAAGCCAGTACTACTCCATCATCTTCTATCACAGTGAGGAGCAGCGCCGGCTGGCCATCGCATCAAGGGACGCTCTGGAAGCTGAGCTGGGAACGAAGGTGGTTACCCGGATAGTGCCCGCCGGCGTGTTCTATCCCGCCGAGGACTATCACCAGAAGTACTACCTGCAGCACCGCCCCGAGTTGGCTAACGACTTCAAGTCGATTTACCCTGATTTCAATGACCTCGTGGACTCCACGGCGGCGGCGCGCGTCAACGGCTACGCGGCCGGGTTCGGGACGGAGGAGGGACTCCAGGAGGAACTGGACAGCCTCGGCCTCTCCCCGGAGGGCGCCGCGAAGCTACTGGAGATTACCGGGCGCGGCCTGACGCCGGCCTGCCCGGTCAGCGTCGCCGTTCCCTAGTCCCCCCAAATTACTGGTACTGCGTCGTCCCCCGGATAAGGTCCACCAGCATTTTTACCAGCCTCACCAGGAGGCTGATGCCGAAGCCCACGGAGATAAGTATCAGTACCACCGTCACGCCCACGTTGGTGGCCGCGGCGGCCGCCGCGCCGGGTATCACGCTGAAATCGAAGGGGAAAATCGTCAACAGGCTCAACACTGTCGCCAGCCCGAAGATGTCGATGATGAAGAGCACCATTTTCCGCAGCAGGTAACGGTCATGGACGATGATAACGACGTGGCCGGCGATGGATATCGCCAGGGTGGTGTTCAATATCGGCAGCCACATGGCGATTTCCCGGGTGAAGAAGGTGTACCGCGTCCAGGTGAGGATGCTGCCCGCCGTGCTGGCGTTGTAGTAGGCGACGTACTCGTAGAAGAAATTGAAAAAGATGAGCAGGGCGATGCTCCAGGCGATGGCAAAGGCCGGGGCCGTTACCCTCCCCGCGCGCTTCCTCTCGAAGAACTCCTCCAGCTTCCGGCTGATTTTCTCGTCGATGTCCTCCTCGGCGGCGGGGGGCGTTTCCTTCTGTCGGGGAGGGGCCGCCGACTGCGGCGGCTCCGGTGGTTCCGGCGGCCGGCGGTAACCGGTGGTGGCCACGGTGACACCGGCCATCCTCTCGGCGATATCACCCGCCCAGGCCAGCTTGAAACGCTCGCCGTTGTAGGCCTTGACCATGAGGACTATCCACAGGATAAAGCCGGTGATGCCGATGATGACGGAGAAGACGGTGCCGATGACAGGTATCCAACCCAGGATGATACCGGCCACGGCCAAGGTACCGAAGGTGACGATGGACTGCGCGGCGTGGAAGCGTATCCAGCCGTTTTTCTGCTCCAGGACAAAGATGATGATGCCGCTCACCCAGGCGCCCAGGTAGCACAGCCACCCCGCGATATTCGGCGCGAGGTTCAGCGTGGTCTCCTGGGACATCTGCTGCTTTTCCTGTTCTATCTGCTGCCGCGCCTCAATCCTGGCCTTTTCCTCTTCGTAGATTCTCCTTCTTTCTTCCGGTGACAGCTCCATGGCAAGCACCTCCGTGGCTAGACTTTATGTTTCCCGAGAGATGGCGTAGGCGGTATATCCGGCAAACCCGCTGTTTACCAGCAGGAAGGGAAGTCCGTAGTAGGCCAGGCCTGAGAAAGAGGCGGGGCCGGTCGGCGGGGTGTTGTAGAAGAAGGTGACGGCCGCCGCACCGGGTATCACGCTGAAGTCAAAGGTGAAAGACCCGAAGGCATAGACGATGCAGAGCAGGAACCCGTAGATAAGGATGGTCTGCCAGGTTTTCAGGCCCTTTAACTGCGGCGCTTGCGGCATTAAAATATCCGGTAAACCTCAGTTTCCCGGCCTGATTATACACCAGGGCGGGGCGCCGGTAAACATGCGCCGACGGATGGCCTTATTTCCGGGCCCAGAAGAGTACCTCGCAGCCGATAATCCGGAGGCCGCTCTCGCGGAAAAGCCGGCCCAGGTTATCATTGAGGACCTCGACGTCGTCGTCCCGGTTGGTCATGATGCCCCGCCAATTATTGAAGGCCAGGGCGGCGGCGGTCAGCGGGTTACGCCAGCCCTTTCGGTAGATAATGGTGCTCCCGAAGAGAACGCCCCCGGGGTTCAGCATTTCCCGGGTGTTCTCCAGGACGACGCTCTTGGTTTCCATGTCCCCCGGCAGGCAGTGGAGCAGGTTCATTATCCCGATGGAGTCGAAGGGCTCTAAACCTTCACCGAAGGGCTGAAGGACGTTGTGGTGCCGGACC
>JBDRFW010000141.1:0-3376 GCA_043818415.1 Chloroflexota bacterium
AGACCGGCTTGTCTCGTCCAGTGTGCGGTCATCGTGGATCCGCCTCGAGCGGAGGAAGGGTCCGGGGCTGCGTGACCGGGGTGTTGACAGGCTAGAGTTGGATGTCTTTGAGGTCGGCGGCTACCTTTAGTTCGGCGCCGGTGACCGACTGCACCTGCTCCGGGGTGAGCCCCGGGTAGACTTCCCTGAGCAGCAGGCCTTTGAGGGTGACCTCGATGACTGCCAGGTTGGTAATGACCAGCTTTACGACGCGTGTGGCCGTCAGCGGATAGGTGCACTCTGTGACTATCTTGGGCTGCCCGTCGTTCGTCGTGTGTTCCATGGTGACGATGACCTTCTTGGCGCCCACCGCCAGGTCCATGGAGCCGCCCACGTTGCCCAGTTTCCTGGGCAGGCCCCGTTCCGGATTCGACCAACTGGCCAGGTCGCCGTGCTCCGATACCTGCAGTGCGCCCAGCACCGCCGCGTCTATGTGCCCTCCCCGGATCATGTTGAAGGACTCCACGATGGAGAAGTAGCTGGCTCCTGGTAGCTCGGTGACCGGCTGACCGCTGGCGTTTATCAGGTCCGGGTCCACCTCGTCCTCAATCGCTATCGGGCCGATCCCCAGAGCGCCTATCTCAGAATGGGTCACGATGCTCCGCCCGGCTATCCAGTTGGACACCAGGGTGGGGATGCCGATTCCCAGGTTGACGTATGTGCCGTCTTCCAGCTCCCGCGACGCCCGCAGGGCTATTAGCTCCCGGGATAGACCTGTCAACACAACATTGGCTGGCATACTGACCTCACGTTTGCGAAAACCTAAATCCCAGGCGCCAAATCCCAAACAATATCAAATGACCAAAGCCCCGAATTCAAAACCAACTGAACGGGGGCCGCTATATCGTCGCCAGGGCGACTCTTGGCTTCTCGACCTTGACTACTCTCTCGACGTATATCCCCGGTGTAGACACCAGATTAGGGTCCATCTTTCCTGCCTCGACCAACTCCTCAACCTCGGCGATAGTGACATCAGCCGCCATAGCCATCACATTGTTATAGTTGCGGGCGGTCTTCCGGTAGAGCAGGTTGCCGTGGGTATCCCCCTTGTAGGCGTGAATGAGGGCGAAGTCGGGCTTGAGGGCAGTTTCCAGCATGTACACCTTGTCGTTGAAGAACCTCTTCTCCCTGTTTTCGTCCAGGCCGGTGCCCACGCCAGCGGCGACGTAGAAGGCGGGAATCCCGGCCCCCGCTGCCCGCAGCTTCTCGATAAACGTGCCCATGGGATAGATTTCCAACTCTATCGCCCCGGCCCTCACCAGCAGCTCGAACACGTGCTGCTTCCCCGCTGTAGCCGAGCGGTAGAACGGATAGTTGGCGATGACCTTCTTCACCTGCAGGTTCTCGATAAGCTGGTTCACCTCCACGTTCCCCACCCCCACCGACTGTACTATCAGCGTAAGGCTCCCCACTCTGCGCTTCGCGAGCGCCTTTATCAGCCACACCGGGCTGCCGGCGGTGAAGAACCCGCCCAGGGCGACGCTCGCCCCCTGGGGAATATCCGCTACCGCCTCATCTACGTTGGCGTAAACCTTGTTCACTGCCGCCGGCTCCACATAGCTAGAGAGTATTCTACCCCAATGTGAATTGGGGCTGCAATTCACGGTAATCCATGCCCAGGCTGGAGTTCGCTAGAGCGTATGGTGGCAGCGAATGACCGGTGAGGGAGAACCGCCGCTAGCGCCGCCCGTGGGGTGGAGGGGGTGAGGCTCTGAGACAGGCAGACAAGGTGCGTGCTACGACGGAGCCCTAACGGTGCGGGGAATAGGCCATGCACTCCATTTCGATGAGCATGCTGGGACGGACGAGGCCGGTGACTACGGTGGAGCGAGCGGGTTGGTCTTTGGGGAAGTAGGCCTCGTAGATTTTGTGTATGCTGTCGTAGTCGGCCACGTTGCGCAGGAATACGGTCACTTTCACCACGTCGTCAAGTGAGGCGCCGGCTGCTTCCAGTACCTGCTTCATGTGCTCGATGCACTGCCTGGTCTGGGCCTCTATCCCCTCAATGGATTTGCCTGTCTTGCGGTCCTGAAACCCGCTTTGACCGGACACGAAGACGAAGTCTCCGGCCCTGATGCCCGGGGATAAGGCGAGCTTCGGCGCGTAGGGAACATTGATCACCTGTTTGGCCATGATGCCACACCTCCTTCTGCTAGTCCAGCAAGCTGGCCACGGCTCTCTGGGCCGCCGCCGCGTTCTTCACGCCGGCGACAGGGGCCCGTACGACTCCCACCAGTAGCCGGCGGCGACGCGGCGGGCGGCGTATATGTCCCGGCCGTCGGTCCTGACGTTGATCATGCCGTGCAGACGTCTCTTGAAGAGATTCCGGGCCTGGGAATCGGCGTCCGGCGCTGAGAGGTCGAGGCGTTCGAGCCCCGTGTCCGGGTCCGGCTTTTCCTTGACGCCTGCTTCAACGAAAGTCGCTGCTATCTCCGTGGAGAATACCAGTGGTGTGGTTGAGCGGGACGCCTGCCCGATGGCGCCGATGAACACTGCCCTGGGGTGTCCGTGGTCAGGGTCGTCGCCGGAGGAAATCACGGAGACCTGCGGCTTTACCGCTTCCAGGAACGGCCGGTGGAAATCGTGGCTCCCGTGGTGCGGGGACTTGAAGACATGGGCGGAAAGCCTGGAGGCAATAGCAGGGTCTTCGAGAAGATTCTTCGCGCCATCGGTGTTCAGGTCGCCGGAAAACAGGGCTGACACACTACCGCAGGTGAGCTTTAGCACCACGGAATGCCCATTTATCGTCGGGGCCTCGCTATTGAACCAGCGGCATGCAGGCTTTCCAGCGAAGGTGCCCAGGCGTGGGCCCAGCACCTCGACAGTCACGCCGGGGTCGCCGATATCAATTCGTCCCGTGGTTGAATCAACGGCGTTGTACGGCGTCACCTCTCCGGCGATGGCTTCCCGCCATCTGTGGAAACTGTCGGACAGGGCCAGGCCAGTCAGGTCGTCCAGGCTGCTGTGCCGTGTTATCAGGTGTCTCTTGCCGGCGTCCAGGTTGCCCAGAACGGTGTCGAACGCTCCTTCCCGGTATACGGCGATGCCGTTGTGGACGACCTTGTGCACGTGAATCCGGGGGTGGCGGACGATCGGAGTGAGTCCGTCTATGTGGTCTCCATCGGCATGGGTAAGGACCAGGAGGTCAATGTCAATGGGCGGGCCGCCTTTGTCAAACCGGTATTTCCAGGCCAAAAAGCCGAGGGCGCGTTTGTCTATGCCGCCGTCAATGAGGACTTTCTTGCGGCCCGGAGTCACTATGAAGGTGGAGTCTCCCTGGCCGACGTCAATGAAGTAGATTTCCAGCGCCGGCCGGTCGCCCAGGTGGTCTTCGGAC
>JBDRFW010000142.1:0-5380 GCA_043818415.1 Chloroflexota bacterium
CCACCTCCGGCATTCTCGCCTTCGGCTACATTCTCAGCCGCACCAGGTTCCACGGCCTGGCGATGGTACTGGCGGTAACCGTTCCGGCCTTCCCCATTCTAGCCATGGTCCTGAACCCCGCTTCCTACGTCCATATTCCGCACGAGCTGCCGTGGCTGGCCGTGCCGCTGCTGGTCGCCAGCCTGCTGTTTTCCCCGCGCTACATGTTAATCACCACCATCGGCTATATCATCGTCATCGCCATTCTGGTACCCTTCGCCGGAGTCTCCGCCGCCTATCTGGGGGAATCATTATCCTTCATGACCATGATATTCTTCTTCTTGGTGATGGTGGCGGCCATCCGCTACCAGCACCAGTCCGAGGCCGAGCGGGAGCTCAAGGAGCGCCGCAGGTCCGAGGAAGCCCTGCGCGCCAGCGAAGACCGCTACCGCAGCCTGATTGAGAACACCAGCGACCTGGTGCAGAGCGTCATGCCGGACGGCCACTTCCTCTTCGTCAACCGGGCCTGGCGGGAGACCATCGGCTACAGCGAGGAAGAAATCGGCAAATTGAAGCTGGCGGACGTCATCCACCCGGACCACCTTGCCTACTGCATGGAACAGTTCCGCTGCGTCATTTCCGGCGGCAGCGTGGAAAGAGTCGAGGCAAAATTCCTCACCCGGGAAGGCAAGGAGATTATCCTGGAAGGCTCGGCACACTGCCGCTTCATCAACGATAGACCGGCCTATACCCAGGGGATTTTCCGGAACATCACCGAACGTAAAAGGATGGAGGCGGCCCTGCGGGAATCGGAGGAGAAGTTCTCCAGGGCCTTCCGCGCCAGCCCGGAGGCAATCGCCATTACCAGGCTCAGGGACAATCAGTTTATTGAAGTAAATGACACCTTCACCCGGGTTACCGGCTTTACCCGGGCCGAGGTGCTCAAAGACAACACCTTTGATGAAAACTCGTGGGTGAAAGAGGAGCAGCGTGAACGAATAATGTGGCTGCTCAGGGAACACGGCCGGGTTCATAACGAAGAAATCGACTTCCGTATAAAGTCCGGCGAGATACGCACCGTACTGTTCTCCGCCGAGGTTATCAATATCGGCGGCGAACCATGCGCCATCCACATCACCACGGACATTACCGAGCGCAAACAGATGGAGGAAGCCCTGCGGGTATCCGAGGAGAAGTTCTCCAGGGCCTTCCGCGCCAGCCCGGAATCAATCGTTATTACCCGCCTTACAGACGGCATATTCACTGAAGTCAATGACAGCTTCACCCGTCTGACCGGCCGCAGCCGCGAGGAGGTAATCGGCCGCACGGCAAAAGATGTCAACGCCTGGGCTGACCCCGCCGACCGCGACCGGATGGTAGAGACTCTAAAAGAAACGGGCAGGGTCAGCAACGAGGAATTCAACTTCCGCAACAAAGCAGGTGAGATACACACCTGGATGTTCTCAGCTGAATTGATTACAGTCGGCAACGAACCATGCATCATTTCCATCACGACTGACATCACCGAGCGTAAACAGATGGAGGAAGCCCTGCGGGTATCCGAGGAGAAGTTCTCCAAAGCTTTCCGGGGAAGCCCCGTTTCAATCTCCATAAATACGGTTAAAGACGGCGTGTTCACTGAAGTCAATGACGGTTTTACCCGCATGACCGGCTACACGCGGGAGGAGGTAGTCGGCCGCAGCGCCGCCGATATCAATATCTGGGCCAGGGCCGAAGACCGCAGTAAAACGCTGCAGACTTTGAAGGAAAAAGGCCGGGTTTACACTCAAGAACTTGAATTTCGCGTGAAGTCGGGCGAGATACGCACCTGGCTCTATTCGGCCGAAAGAATCAACGTAGGTAACGAACCCTGTTTAATCATTCTTTCAATTGACATCACCAAGCGCAAGAAGGCGGAAGAAGCCCTGCGCTTCTCCGATGCCGCCTTCAAATCTATCCACGAAGGCGTCATCGCCACGGATACCGACTACGTCATCACGCGCTGGAATGAAATCAGTGAGCAAATGTACGGCATCAAGGCATCCGCGGCCATCGGCAAAAAGCTTTTCGATGTCATCGAAATAGCGGAAACGCACCCCGGGGAAAACGACCACCGGTTCAAGACGCTGGAAGAAAACGGTTATTACCAGGAGGAACAGCTGCACCGCACCCGGCACGGCGAGGTGTGGGTGGATATAGTCTTCCAGGCGATTGAGGACAGCGGCCGGCGCTACGGGTGGGTGGCCCTTATCTCGGCGATAACCCAGCGCAAGCTAACCGAGGAAGCCCTGAAACGGAGCGAGGAAAAATACCGCGAGCTCGTCAATAATTCCGTTGACGGCATCGTCAGCGTCGACCCGCAGATGAGGGTCATCCTCTGGAACAAGGGAGCGGAAATAATATTCGGCTACCAGGAAAAAGAGATGCTGGGACGGAGTATTATGAAAGTCGTCCCGCCGGGATTCAGAAAAATGAAGGCCAAGGGTTTTACCAATTTCTTAAAGACCGGCACCGGACCGATACTGGGCAAGTCACGGGAGGTCACGGCCATAAAAAAAGGCGGCGCGGAGATTCCGGTGGAGATTACCTTGACGGCCAGAAAGGTTAATAACACCTACATCGCCACCGCCATCGTCAGGGATATCACCGTGCGCAAGGAGGCCGAGGAAAAATTACGGGAGAGCGAAGAGCGCTACCGCGACCTCTTCGAGAACGCCAACGACCTCATCCAGAGCGTCGCCCTGGATGGCCGCTTCATCTACGTGAACCGGGCCTGGCGCCGGGCGCTCGGCTATACGGAGAAGGAGGTGGCCAAACTCCTGGTCTGGGACATTATCCATCCGGACCACCTTAAGCGCTGCCAGGAGATTTTCAAGAAGGTCATCTCCGGAGAGACGAACAGGATCGAGACGGTATTCGTCGCCAAGGACGGCCGGTCGATCTTCGTGGAAGGCAACGCCAATTCCTATTCCCATAAAGGGGTGTTCACGGCCACGCGGGGCATCTTCCACGACGTTACCGAGCGCAAGGAGGCCGAGGAAAAGCTGCGTAAAATCGACCAGATGAAGTCGGAGTTCCTCTCCAACGTCTCCCATGAGCTACGCACGCCCCTGCAGTCCATCGGCGGCTTCACCAAGCTGCTGATGAACGGCCAGGTGCCGGACCACGCCACCCAGCAGGAGTTCCTCCAGATTATCGACCGGGAGAGCTTGCACCTCGGCAACCTCATCAACAGCCTGCTGGACATGTCCCGGCTGGAAGCCGGCCGGTTCCAGATAAACCGGAGGCTCATACCGGTCCGGGATACCATCGTCGAATCTTTGAAAACCTTCCACAGCCTGGCCCGCGATAAAAACATCACCCTCCGCGAGGAGATACCGCCGGGCCTGCCGGAAATGGAGGTCGATGACGAACGGCTCCGCCAGGTGGTTGTCAACCTGCTCGGCAACGCCATCAAGTTCAGCGACCCCGGCAGCAGCGTTACTTTCAAAGTAAAGCGGCACGACGGCGAGCTGCTCTTCCAGGTGGCCGACCACGGCATCGGTATCTCCCAGGACGCCCTGCCGCACCTTTTCGAGCGGTTCTACCGGGCCGAGGGCGAGCTGGTCAGGGGCGGCACCGGGCTGGGACTTTATATCTCCCGGCAGATTGTGGAGGCCCACGGCGGGCGCATCTGGGCCGAGAGCCAGTTCGGCAAGGGCAGCACTTTCAGCTTCACCCTGCCCCTTAATAGCAAAGGAGGAAACAGTCATGGCAAAGAAAATCCTCGTCATCGAAGACGACCCGGCCACGTCAAGGTTGGTTGACTACTCACTCCGGCACCAGGGTTACGACGTGCTTACGGCGTCGAACGGCCTGGAAGGGATACGTAAAATTCACAGTGATTCGCCCGACCTCGTTATCCTGGATGTCATGCTGCCGGGCATGGACGGCTTTGAAATCTGCCACCTGCTGCGGTCCGACCCCGCCACGGCCGGGCTGCCCATCCTGATGTTCTCCGCCAAGGCCCAGGAGATAGACCGGGACACCGGGCTCAAGGTGGGCGCCGACGATTACCTGTCCAAGCCCGCCGCCCCGGCGGAAATCGTGAGCCGGGTGGGAAAGCTGCTGGCCAGCAAGAAACGCAAGGCGCCGGCCCGGGAGGAAGCGGTTGGCTAAGGAAAACGGGCTTTCCGCCGCGGGCCGGGTGGCCAAAAAGAGCCTCGGAGAGATGCTGGTGGCGGAGAAACTGGTCACCCCGGAGCAGATGGAGGGCGCCCTGTCGCTGCAAAAGCAGCAGGGAGGCAAGCTGAGCGATATCCTGGTCCGGCAGGGGCTCGTCAAAGCCGACCAGCTGGCCGTGGTGCTGAGCATCCAGCTGAACCTGCCCCTCATCGACCTCAAGCGGCATACCGTGCAACCCCACGCCCTTCGTTTTATCCCCGAGGAAATGGCCCGCAAGCACGCCCTTATTCCCATGGACATCGTCAACGACTCCCTCCTGGTGGTCATGGCCGACCCCGAGGACATCCGTACCATCGAGGACATCAAGGCCCAGGCCAAGATGAGAATCGAGGTAGCCCTGGGCGTGCGCTCCGACATCGAGCGGGCCATTGACCTTAACTACCGGTCGAGCGGCGCCATCGAAAAGCAGGTCAGCCAGTTCACCCCGGCCTCGCGAGGCAGGACGGATGACCCGGCAGCACTGGCCGCCAGGACGCCCGTGGCCGAGACGCTCGACCTGCTGATTGCCCAGGCCGTTAAGGACCGCGCCTCGGACGTCCATATCGAGCCCCAGGAGGACCGGCTGCGCATCCGCTACCGCATCGACGGCATCCTCCACGACATGTTTTCCTTCCCCCTCAACGTCCATAACCCGCTGATATCGCGCGTGAAAATCCTCTCCGAGATGGACATCTCCGAGCAGCGGCGACCCCAGGACGGAAAGTTCTCCATCAAGCTCGGCGGCAACGAGGTGGATATCCGCGCCGCCACCATGGAAACGCCCTACGGGGAAAGGGTGACCCTGAGGATTCTGGACAAGTCCCTGGCCCTCTTCACCCTGGCCGAGCTCGGGTTTCAGCCGGATGCCCTCAAGAAGTACCGGGCCATGCTCAAGAGCCCCCTGGGAATGATACTGGCGAGCGGACCGACCGGCTCCGGCAAGACGACCACCCTTTACACCTCCATCAACGAGCTGGACCGCAACGAGCGCAACATCATGACCATCGAGGACCCCATCGAGTACAGCTTCATGGACATCAACCAGACCCAGGTGAACAGCAAGGCCGGGATTACCTTCGCCGGCGGGCTGCGGGCCATCATGAGGCACGACCCTGATGTTATCCTCGTCGGGGAGGTGCGGGACACGGATACCGTCACCACCGCCGTCCAGGCCGCCCTGACCGGCCACCTGGTGCTC
>JBDRFW010000143.1:0-4196 GCA_043818415.1 Chloroflexota bacterium
GTTAGCGGTATGGGAGCGATAGCTTTTCATTACCCCGTTTTAACCTCACCCCCTTACCCCCTCTCCAACCAGCCACATTTTACGAGCCCGTGAGACAATCGGGTTGGAGAGGGGGAAGAATATGTAGAGGGGCTTCGCCCCTCTACGCAGGCTACTCCCCTTTTGGGGCGAGGGGAAAAATCTGCGGGATAAGCCGAGGATGATGCGAGGGCGGCATGGGTGGGAATAGATAACTCCGAGGGGGATTGGGTAACTGGAGAGGTAAAACCAATAACCCCACCCTCTATTGCCCGCTGGAGACTTATAATATAAAATAACTATAGGAGGACAAATAATATGTGGCTTCAGACCAGAATGTGGCTGCTCGTGGCCGTCATGTTCGGCATTCTTTACGGCGTCATTACCGGCCTCGGGGTGTGGGCCGGCGGCACCGGTTTTTCCTACGTCTATATCGCCCTGGCTTTTGTTTTTCTTGGTTTCCAGTACCTCGTCGGCCCGTCCATGGTAGCCTGGACGATGCGGGTAAAATGGGTAACGGAGCGGGAGGAGCCGGAGCTGCACCGCATGGTGGCGGAGCTGGCCGCCTCCGCCGGCCTCCCCAAGCCCAAGGTAGGCATATCCCAGCTTAACATCCCCAACGCCTTCGCCTTCGGGAGGACGCGCCGGGACGGGCGGGTCTGCGTCACCCGGGGCATCCTCAACCTGCTGGGCCGTGACGAGCTCAAGGCCGTGCTGGGGCACGAGATTTCCCATATCCGTCACCGGGACATGGTCATCATTACCCTGCTTTCCGCCATACCGCTGATAATGTACTGGATAGCCTGGAGCTTCATGTTCCGGGGCATGTTCGGCGGTAGTCGGCAGGGCAGCGGCGGCTATGCGGCGCTCATCGGCTTCGGGGCCTTCCTGCTTTACTTCATCACCAACCTGCTGGTGCTCTACGGCTCACGGATACGGGAGTACTACGCCGACCTCGGCAGCGTACAGCTGGGGAATGCGCCGCACCACCTGGCCACGGCACTGTACAAGCTGGCGTACGGGGACGCCAAGTTCCGCAATAGCCAGGACCTGAAGCGGGTGGAAGGCGTGAAGGCCTTCTTCGTCAACGACCCCTCCCGCGCCTGGAATGAGATAAAGGAGCTGAGCCAGGTAGATACGGACATGAGCGGCACCATTGACTACGACGAGCTCCAGGACCTGCGCCAGAAACAAATCAAGCTGGGTACCGGCGCTAAAATGATGGAGATTTTCACCACCCACCCCAACATGCTCAAGCGGATAAAGCACCTCTCCACGCTGACCGTATAGTCCGGAAGCTCGACGCCCCGAATACAGGGTTTTTCTTGACTTTTCAATCGGCACACGATATACTAAATATTTGGGCGGCAACGTCAATCAGCATCTCAATTCTGAGTGCTTCCCCGGTAAGTTACGGACTCAATGTGCCGGAAACAAGGTCTGCATGAAGATTGCAATTAGCGGTAAAGGCGGCGTAGGCAAGACTCTCCTTACCGCCTTCCTTTCCCAGACATTCGCTAAAGCCGGTTATTCCGTTATCGCCATCGATGCCGACCCTGATGCCAATCTGGCCTCCACCCTGGGGTTCCCCCACCCCGAAAAAATCACCCCCATCTCCGAGCTGGAAGACCTCATTGAAGAGCGCGTGGGCGTGCGCCCCGGTACCTCCGGCAGCTTTTTCAACCTGAACCCGCGCGTGGACGATCTGCCGGAGAGCTACTCCGTGAAGCTGGACGGCATCCGGCTCATGGCCATGGGGCGGATTAAGCGGGGAGGCACCGGCTGCTACTGCCCGGAGGGCTCGCTGCTGCAGGCCCTGCTCGCCCACCTGCTCCTCCAGCGGAACGAGGTGGTCATCATGGACATGGAGGCCGGCATCGAGCACCTTTCCCGGGGCACCACCAAGGCCGTGGACAAGCTGATAATCGTGGTGGAGCCGGGGCGGCGGAGCATCGAGACCGCCCAGACCATCAGTCAGCTGGCCAGGGACATCGGCGTGGAGAGCCTCGGGGTGGTCGGCAACAAGATACGCGCCGAAGCGGACAAGGAATTCATCAGGTCAAGCCTGCCCGGTATGGAAATACTGGGCTTGATTCCCTATGACCCGGCCATCAACGAGGCTGATATAGCCAACCGCCCCCTGTTTGACGCCAGCCCGCAGACCGCCAGAGAGGTCAAGAGCATCTATGACAAGCTCATCTCGGCGAAGCGGCCGGCCGGCGCGAAAAAATAAGCGGGCGCTAGAAAGGCTGAGAAATAGGATATCAGTGGCAGAATACCGCCGCGGCAGTGGTCCCGGTGAGGCCACCGGACCATCGGTTAACCTTTTCCAGTCGTCATTCAGGCACTTTTAAAAGCAAATCATGGCGCAGATAAATAATAAACAGTAACAGGAGGTCATTTATGGCTTACGATGCAGTCAAAATGAAGGACTGGCAAATCTCCGAAGCGGCCGAAGAGAACATGCCGACACCGGACCAGTGGCGGGAGAAGCTGGGCTTGCAGAAGGACGAGGTGCTCCCCTACGGGAGAATCGCCAAGCTCGACTTCTTGAAGATTATCGACCGCCTCAAGGACAGGAAAGACGGGAAGTACATTGAAGTCACGGCCATCACCCCCACTCCGCTGGGCAAAGGTAAGAGCACCACGTCCTGCGGGCTCATGGAGGGCCTCGGCAAGCGCGGCCTGAGCGTGGGCGGCGCGCTCCGCCAGCCATCGGGCGGCCCCACCATGAACATCAAGGGAACGGCTGCCGGCGGCGGCAACGCCCTGCTCATCCCCATGACCGAGTTCTCCATGGGGCTCACCGGTGACATCAACGACATCATGAACGCGCACAACCTGGGCATGGTGGCCCTCACCGCCCGGATGCAGCACGAGCGCAACTATGACGACGAGCAGCTGCAGCGCCTCACCCGGATGCGCCGCCTCGACATCGACCCCACCCGGGTGGAGTTCGGCTGGATTATGGATTTCTGCGCCCAGAGCCTGCGAAACATGGTCATCGGCCTGGGCGGGCGCATGGACGGCTTCACCATGCAGTCGCGCTTCGGCATCGCCGTAGGCTCAGAGCTGATGGCCATGCTCTCCATCGTCAAGGACCTCGCCGACCTGCGCAAGAGGATGGATGAAATCACCCTGGCCTATGACAAGAAGGGCAACCCGGTGACGACGGGCGACCTCGAGGTGGGCGGCGCCATGACAGCCTGGATGCGCAACACCATCAACCCCACTCTCCTCTGCACCGTGGAGTACCAGCCCTGCTTTGTCCACGCCGGCCCCTTCGCCAACATCGCCGTGGGGCAGTCGTCCATCATCGCCGACCGCATCGGCCTCAAGATGTTCGATTACCACGTCACCGAGAGCGGCTTCGCCGCGGACATCGGCTTCGAGAAGTTCTGGAACGTCAAGTGCCGCTACAGCGGCCTGAAACCGCACGTCTCCGTGCTCACCACCACCATCCGCGCCCTCAAGATGCACGGCGGCGGCCCCAGGGTGGTCGCCGGCATACCCCTGCCCGCCGAGTATACCAAGGAGAACGTCGGGCTGGTGGAAAAGGGCCTGCCCAACATGGAGCACCTCATCGGCGTTATACGCAAGGCCGGTATCAACCCGGTGGTCTGTATCAACGCTTTCCACACCGATACCAAGGACGAAATTGCTATCGTCAGGAAAGCCGCCGAAGCAGCCGGCGCCCGCTGTGCCCTATCCACCCACTGGGCCGATGGCGGCGACGGCGCCCTGGAGCTGGCCGATGCCGTGGTGGACGCCTGCAATGACAAGAACAACTTCAAGTTCCTCTACCCCAACGAGATGAAGTTGCGCCAGAGAGTGGAAAAGATTGCCAGGGAAGTCTACGGTGCCGACGGCGTCTCCTGGAGCAATGCCGCCGCGGAGAAAGCCAAGGCTTTTGAGGCGGACCCCAAGTATGACGAGTACGCCACCATGATGGTTAAGACGCACCTTTCCCTGACCCACGACCCCACCCTCAAGGGCGTGCCCAAGGGCTGGACGCTGCCCATCCGCGACGTGCTCATCTACTCCGGCTCCAAGTTCCTCTGCCCGTGTGCCGGGGACATCACCCTGATGCCGGGCACCTCGTCCGACCCTGCCTTCCGCCGCGTGGACGTGGACGTCAAGACCGGCAAGGTCCAGGGGCTTTTCTAGCCTTATTCGAG
>JBDRFW010000144.1:0-9030 GCA_043818415.1 Chloroflexota bacterium
CGGCCATCGAGGCGCTGTTGATTTCGGTGCGCCAGCCGGTGAGCGTGGCGGCCAGACGGGCGGTCTGCCCCTCTTGGCCGGGGGCCAGGGCGAGGTGCCTGTGGGGGACGAGGACGGTGGCCGTCTGGTCGTGCTGGTTCAGCTCGACGCTGATGATGTGGGCCGGACTGAGAGCGTTGGCGATGAAGGCGGCCGTATCGGGGCTCCACTGGACGACGTCGATTTTCTCGCCGGAGAGTTCGCTGACGATGTTCTGTATCCTGATGCCGCGCAGGCCGACGCAGCACCCGACGGGGTCAATGCCTTGCTGCTTGGCGGCCACGGCTATCTTGCTGCGGAAACCAGCCTCGCGGGAAATCGACTTTATTTCGACGGTGCCGTTATAGACCTCCGGGACCTCCAGCTCGAAGAGGCGGCGCAGCAGGTCCGGGTGGGAGCGGGACACGATGACACGCGGCCCTTTGCTGGTGCGGGCCACCTGCAGCAGCACCACCTTGAGGCGCTGGCCGATGCGGTAACGCTCGGTGCGCACCTGCTCGGCGGCCGGCAGCACGGCCTCGGTCCGGCCGAGCTCGATGTAGGCCTGCCCCATCTCGAAGCGCTGGACTACCCCGCTGACCACCTCTCCCTCCCGGTCGGCGTATTCCTCGAAGATGGCGCTGTGCTCGGCTTCGTGGAGGCGTTGCAGGATGACCTGCTTGGCGGTCTGGGCGGCGATGCGCCCGGTATTGGCCGGGGTGGCCTCGACCATGATGGCGTCGCCCATCTGGGCGTCCTCCTTGAGCTTCCTGGCGTCTTCCAGGGAAATCTCGTAGCGTGTCTCGGCCGGTTTTTCCACCACGGTCTTTTCGGCCCATACCTCGACCTTGCCGCTGTTCGGGTTAATCTTGACGGCGATATTCTGGCTGGAGGCGAAGTTGTCCTTCTTGTAGGCCGATGCCAGCGCTGCCTCCACGGCGGTCAGGACCACGTCCTTGGGCAGGTTCTTCTCCGCCGAGAGCTGGGTTATGGCGAGCAAGAAATCGCTCTTCATTTTCGGATTCTAACCTCCGAATAAAATAGTCCAGTAATTAAAAAAGTGGGAATCAAACCCACTTTACACCCTACAATCTTCACTTTGCCAAAAAGAGTATAACACTTTTTTTTACGGGATGCAAGATAAAATGATTTAAAATTACCGGAAATGCCGGTAATTTTTACTGGCCTCTACCCAGCCTAGAAATCACCGCGGGCCTGGGTTATAATTAATGGCATGAGGTCACCCCTCCGACCGAAGGAGAAGGTTGATTTGGACATCGGGGAAGTGAAGGCCGCCGTCAGGGCTGAAATCGACGCCCGCTACCGCGAGCTCGGGGAATTGAGCCGGAAGATACACGATAACCCTGAGGTGGCTTTCCGGGAGCAGCAAGCCTCAGAGTTGCTGACTGCCTACCTGGAAAAAAACGGGTTCCGGGTGACGAGGGGAATCTGCCGTCTGCCGACGGCCTTCCGCGCAAAGTACGGCCGGGGACGACCGGCGGTGGCTTTCCTGGCCGAGTATGACGCTCTGCCCAAGCTGGGGCACGCCTGCGGCCATAACCTGATTGCTACCAGCGCCGTCGCCGCCGGCGTGGCGTCAAAGAAAGTGGCGGATGGCTGCGGCGGCAGCGTCATGGTCTTCGGCACGCCCGGCGAGGAGCTCTACGGGGGCAAGGCCATCATGGTGGAGCGGGGTGCCTTCAAAGGCGTGGACATGGCGATGATTGCCCACCCGGGGGGCGGCAACCGGGTAGTGATGAGTACCCTGGCCTGCGAGACCCTGGAGGTGGAGTTTCGGGGTCGGGCGGCCCATGCCGCCGCCCAGCCGTAGGCGGGCATCAACGCCCTGGAGGCGATGGTCCAGTCCTATAACGCCATCAACTCGCTGCGGCAGCACATCAGGGACAACTCCCGCATCAGCGGCATTATCACCGACGGCGGCGAGGCGGCCAATATCGTCCCGGCCCATACCGCGGCTACCTTCATCGTGCGCGCCGAGGACGACGCCTACCTGGAAGAGCTGAAGGAGAAGGTCATCAACTGCTTCGCTGGCGCGGCCGCCGCCACTGGTGCTAAACTGGAATACAGGTGGGGTGAACACTACGCCGCCATGCGCAACAACCCGACCATGGCGTGCCTGTTCCGCATTAATATGAGGTCGCTGGGACGCAACATACCGCTGGGAGACGAGACCCTGATGAATTTCAGCACGGACGTGGGTAACGTCAGCCGGCTGGTCCCCACCATTCAGCCGCTGGTGGCCATCGCGCCCGGCGGTGTCATGATACACTCGCCGCGATTTGAGAAGGCGGCAGCCACGGAGAAGGCGCTGGGCATCATGCTCGATGCCGCGCGGGCCATGGCTATGACCGCCGCCGATATCCTCGGGAGTAAGGAGACGGCGGCTAAGGTAAGCGAAGAGTTCAGGAAAGGGTAATTGAGGAAAAATCTTGGAAGTCTATCTGGGCATTGACGTGGGGTCGGTGACCACCAAGTTCGCCGCGCTGGATGCGGAGGACGGGCTGGTGGCCAGCCTCTACCTGCCTACCGGGGGCCGGCCGGTGGCCATGGTGCAGCAGGGACTGCGGCAGATCGGGGCGGAGCTTCCGCCCGGCGCCGAAATCAGGGGCGTGGCCACCACCGGCAGCGCCCGCTACCTGGCCGGGGCGGTGGTGGGGGCGGACCTGGTCAAGAACGAAATTACCTGCCAGGCCATGGCGGCCGTCCGCCGGGTGCCGGACGTCCAGACGGTCATGGAAATCGGCGGGCAGGACAGTAAAATGATTATCATCCGCGATGGCATGGTCACCGATTTCGGCATGAACACGGTGTGCGCCGCCGGCACCGGCAGCTTTTTAGACCACCAGGCGGCGCGATTGAAAATGAGCATCGAAGAGCTTTCCCGGCGGGCGCTGCTCGGTAAAAAGCCGGTGCGCATCGCCGGGCGCTGCACCGTCTTCGCGGAGTCGGACATGGTGCATAAGCAGCAGACGGGGCACAATGTCGATGATATTATCTACGGGCTTTGCCAGGCGCTGGCGCGCAACTATCTGAACGATGTCGGCTCGGGCAAGGATATCCGGCCGCCGGTCGTCTTCCAGGGCGGGGTGGCCTTCAACCAGGGCATCGTCCGGACGCTCGGCGAGCAGCTCGACATGAGCATCATCGTGCCGCCCCACCACGAGGTCATGGGGGCCATCGGGGCGGCTTTGCTGGTACATGAAAACGCGGTGGACCGCCGCGATGCCAGCCGGTTCCGCGGCTTCGGCGTCAGCGAAATGGAGTTCGAGACCTCTTCCTTCGAGTGCCGGGCCTGCCCGACCGCCTGTGAAATCGTGCGGATTTCCGAGGACCACCGGACCATCGCCGGCTGGGGCGGGCGCTGTGACCTCTGGGAAGGGGCGGTACCGGGAGATTAGCTGAAGAAGATGAAAATAGCGGTTGATGCGGCGGGCGGCGACTACGCTCCGCACGAGGTTGTCAAGGGGGCCATCAAGGCCTCCCAGGAGTACGGGGTGGAGATTGCCCTGGTGGGCCGGAAAAACGTGCTCCGCAAGCTGGTAGAGCATTCCAAGACCAAGCCCGGCCTCGGCATCTCCATCGTCGATGCCAAGCAGGTCATCGACTTTAATGAGCACCCGATGAAGGCCATCCAGAGCAAGCCGAACTCCTCGATAGTGGTCGGCATCAACCTGCTGAAAAGCGGCGGCGCCGACGCCTTCGTTTCGGCGGGGAACACCGGGGCGGTGGTAGGGGCGGCGCTGCTCACCCTCGGCAAAACCAAGGGGGTCAGCCGGCCGGCCATCGCGTGCTTCCTGAATACGATATCTTCTTTCCCGGCCCTCCTGGTAGATGCCGGGGCCAACGCCGACTGCCGTCCCGAGCACCTGCTGGAGTTCGCCCGGCTCGGTTCACTTTTCAGTAAAAACCTCCTCAAAATCGAGCGGCCACGCGTGGGGCTCCTCTCCAACGGCACCGAGGAAGGCAAGGGCAACCGGCTCGTCCATGATACCTACCCGCTCCTGAAAAACGCCCCGGATATCAACTTCGTCGGCAGTATCGAAGGCCAGGATATCGTCAAGCGGACGACCGACGTCATCGTGACGGACGGCTTTACCGGGAATATCGTCCTCAAGACCATCGAGGGTTTCAGCGACAACTTTCTCGTTTCGGTACGCCAGATTGGGCATGTCTTCTCCAGCGCTTACCGGATGCGGGGGCGCGACCTGCTCCGGGACATCGGGCTGACCAACTGGGCCATGAAGCTCGACTACACGGAGTACGGCGGGGCCTGTCTTCTCGGCGTCAACGGCAATGTCATCATCGCTCACGGGCGGAGTCAGGCCAGAGCCATCAAGAACGCCATCGGCCTGGCCAAGGAAACGGTAGAGCGTTGTATTACGGAAAAAGTCAAGGAGGAGAAGCATGAGCAAACCAGTGGAAATTAACGAGGCCGCCTTTGGTGAGAATGTCCTGAAGGCCACGATGCCGGTGCTGGTAGATTTCTGGGCGCCCTGGTGCGGGCCGTGCCGGATGGTGGCGCCCGTGGTAGAGGAGCTGGCCAACGAGTACGACGGCAAAGTCGGTTTTTTCAAGGTCAACGTCGACGATAATCCCAAGGTCGCCAGCCAGTACGGCGTCATGTCCATCCCGACGCTGATAGTCTTTAAAGGAGGCCAGCCGGTGAATACGATTATCGGCTTCCGTCCCAAGGACGAGATGAAGAAGAGCCTGGACACGGCTCTTTAACCTGAATATCTTTTTTCCGCGCCGGTTTCGGTTTTTCCAGGGTCGAATATTGTTATTCTCAGTCCGTTCGGGGCCGGGTTAAAACCACGGCTGTAAAGGGGGAGACTCATGGCTGATTCCCGGAAAGAGTACGACGTTATCATCATCGGCGGTGGTCCCGCCGGGCTCAGTGCCGGCATCTATACCGCCCGGGCCAGGCTGGCTACCCTGCTCATCGAGAGGGGGGCGGTCGGCGGGCAGATAATCAACGCGGAGTGGGTGGAGAACTACCCCGGCTTCGCCGAGGGCGTCGGCGGCGTGGCCCTGACCGAGGCGATGCACCAGCAGGCCGCCAAGTTCGGGCTGGAAACGCTGGTCACCGAGGTCACCGGTGTTAAAGTGAAGGGCAAGCAGAAGGTGGTCAGCACCGCCAAAGGCGACTTCACCGCCAGGGCCGTCATCGTGGCCGGCGGCTCGGAGCGGCAGAAGCTGGGTATCCCCGGCGAGGCCGAGTACACCGGCAAGGGGGTATCCTTCTGCGCCACCTGCGACGGCGCTTTCTTCCGGGACAAGCCGGTGGCCGTGGTGGGGGGCGGCAACGCCGCCATCACGGAGGCCCTGGAGCTTACCAAGTTCGCCTCCAGGATAACGGTGATACACCGCCGCAACGAGCTCCGCGCCACCAAGATTCTCCAGGAAAAGGCCTTCGCCGAGCCCCGGATAGAGTTCCTCTGGGACACCGTGCCGGAGGAAATCATCGGGGAGACCTTCGTCAGCAAGATGAGGGTCCGCAACGTCAGGACCGGTAAAAAGTCGGACCTTGAAGTGGCCGGGATTTTCATGTCGGTAGGGTTCCGGCCCAATACCGGCTTCCTGGGGGGCCTGCTCAAGCTGGACGAGACCGGCGCCGTGGTTACCAGCGACCGCATGGAGACCAGCGTGCCCGGTATCCTGGCGGCGGGGGATATCCGCGGCGGTTCCATCCGGCAGGTCATCGCCGCGGCCGGCGACGGCGCCGTGGCCGCCATCAGCGCCGAAAAATACATCTCCGGGTAGGGCAAATTCACGGGTAAAATATTTTCGTGGGTTATACGTGAGGGCGGTTGACGCCCTTTCCCTGCATTGCAGTATAATTAGCGTTAAAAGGAGAGAGACGTGAAGGTTATTTTTATTGAAGACGTGCCGGACGTCGCCCTGGCCGGCGAGACCAAGGTAGTGGCCGACGGCTACGGCCGGAACTACCTGCTGCCCAAGAAGCTGGCCGTGCTGGCCAACTCGGCGGCCTCCAACGTGGTGGAGGTGCAGCTGAAGAGGGTGGCCGTGAAACGGGCGCAGGTGGCAGTGGAGATGGGCGAGCTGGCCAAGAAGCTGGAGGGCACCGAGATTAAGCTCAAGGCCAGGGTCGGGGAGAAGGACCGACTCTACGGGTCGATTACTGCCTCGGACATCGCCCAGGCGTTGAGCCAGAGCGTTGGGCAGGAGATTGACAAGCGAAAGATAGTCCTCGAGGAGCCCATTCGCCAGGTAGGGACGCATGACGTGACCCTCAGCTTCACCCATGATATCGAGGCCGTTATCAAGGTGACGGTGGAGGCGGAGAAGGTGGCGGAGGAAAAACCGGAAAAGGAAGAGAAGAAACCCCGGGCCAGGAAGAAAGCGGCGGAGGCCGAGGCCGTGGTGGAGGAAGCCGGAGCCAAGGTTGAAGAGGCCGAAGCTGGAGCCGGGATAGAAGCGGTGGCAGAGGCAGCGGAGGAGGAAGAAGAGGAGAAGGAAGCGCGTGAATGACACCAGGCTGCCGCCCAGCGATAACGATGCCGAGGAGTCGGTCATCGGCTCGCTGCTGATTGACGGCACGTCGATTTTCCAGATTGCCGATTTCCTCCAGCCGGACGACTTCTATTACGAGCCGAACCGGTGGCTCTACGAGGCCTGCGTCTCCCTCTACCAGCGTGACGAGGCCATCAACCAGGTCACCGTGGCCCAGGAGCTTTCCCGCCGGGGACGTCTGGAGGCCTGCGGTGGCGCCGCCCACCTCAGCTACATGATATCGGTCTGCCCCACCTCGCTGGACGTGGAGCACTACGCCCGCATCGTTTACCGGCTCTCGGTGATGCGGCAGATGGTCACAGCCGGCGACCGCATCGCGGCCATCGGCTACGAATCCGGGCCGGATGTCGAGGACAGCATGGCTCGGGCGGAGAGCCTCCTCTTCAAGCTGCGGCGCGGCGGGGGTAAGGGGGACCTCACCCACATCCGGCAGGTGCTGGACAAGTATTTCGAGGTGGCGCCGCCCTCCGCGGAGGACCGCCCGGAGAAGCTCCCCTACGTGCTTTCCAGTTTCCCCGGCCTGGACGAGTTCCTCGGGGGCTTTCAGCGCTCCGACCTCATCATCGTGGCGGGTCGGCCCAGCATGGGCAAGACCAGCCTGGCGCTCAACATCGCCCGCAACGCCGCCGTCGACCACCGTGCCTGCATCGCCCTGTTCAGCGTCGAGATGGCGCGCGACTCCCTGGTGCTGCGTCTCCTTTCCAGTGAATCGGGCGTCAACTCCCGGCGCGTGCGCTTCGGGCAGCATACCGAGGACGAGGAAAGGCGGGTCATGGAAGCCACCGGCGTGCTCTCCGAGGCATCGATTTACGTTGACGATACGCCCATGCTCCGCATGGCGGAGATGCGCAGCAAGGCGCTCCGCCTCAACTACGAGCGGGACATCGACATGATTATCATCGACTACCTGCAATTAATGGAGGGAGAGGGGCACCGCGGCGAGAACCGGGTGCAGGAAATCACCTATATCTCACGGTCGCTCAAGGCCCTGGCCCGTGAGATTAACGCGCCGGTGCTGGCGGTATCCCAGCTCAGCCGCGCCGTGGAGTGGCGCGCCTCCCACGAGCCCCAGCTTTCCGACCTCCGTGAGAGCGGCAGCATCGAGCAGGACGCGGACGTCGTCCTCTTCATCTACCGCGACGAGTATTACTACAAGAGCGAAGAGGAGTGGATAGCCGCCCACCCGGACCGGGAGTACCCGCGCGAGGAGGCCGACATCATCATCGCCAAGCACCGCAACGGGCCGACCGGCCGGGTTAAGCTGCGGTTCCGGCATAACCTGGCCAGGTTCGAGAGCCTCGGCAGCGTGGAGCCGCAGTTGCTATGAAGCCGTTCCAGGGATTCCCCGCCCGGATGGAGTTCACCCCGCTACCCAACGTCTTCTTCAGCCGCCTGCTGCCTGAAATTACCGATATGGCCGAGCTGAAGACCACCCTGCACGTCATCGCCGCGCTCTACCGCAAGAAGGGCTACCCTCGCTTCATGAGCTACGGGGAGCTGCTGAGCGATGCCTCCTTGGCGGAAAGCCTCAAGGGCTCCGGGGAATCGCTGGAGGAGGCGCTGCGCGGCGCCCTGGAAATGGCGGTGGCGCGGGGCACCCTGGTAGGCCTGGCGCTGGAAAGGGAAGGAAATTCTGAATATATCTATTTCCTCAATGACGAGCCCGGCCGGCAGGCGGCGGCCAAAATCGAGAGCGGGGAGCTTAAGCTCTCCGGACTGAAGTCGGTGAAACGCCCCGGTGTCGCGGCGGAGGAGCTGCCGGATATTTTCACCCTCTACGAGCAGAACATCGGCATGCTCACCCCGATGATTGCCGAAGAGCTCCGCGATGCCGAGAAGAACTACCCGGAGGACTGGATTAAGGACGCTATCAAAGAAGCGGCGCTGCACAACAAGCGGAGTATTAAATACATCGCCAAGATTTTAGAGACCTGGTCGGTTGAAGGCAGGACGGATGGAACATATCAGCGAGATTCTAAAAAGACAGACCCGGACAAGTACTTCAAGGGAAAGTATGGACACCTGGTCCGGCGCAGATGAAGATGCCCCGTCACGCCCGGAATGTCCCATCTGTAAAGGCGCCGGCATCGTTCACCCGCGGCTGGCCTCCGGGCAGCCGGACTACAGCCGGGTAGTCCCCTGCCGCTGCACGGAAAGCGAAATAGTCAGCGAGCGTCATGAACGACTCCAGCGGTACAGTAACCTGGGCGCGCTGGCCCGATTCACTTTCGAGAATATGGAGCCGCGTGGCAAGAGCGGCCACCCTCACACCCAGGAGCAGTTCCACCGCGCCTACCAGGCCGCCCGGGCTTTCGCCGCCGAGCCGCAGGGCTGGCTGGTGCTGGGCGGCCCCAGCGGCAGCGGCAAGACCCACCTGGCGGCGGCCATCGCCAACGAGCGGCTAAACCATGGCTATCCCGCCTTTTATATCACCACCCCCGACCTCCTCGACCACCT
>JBDRFW010000145.1:0-11021 GCA_043818415.1 Chloroflexota bacterium
GCAGTTCGTCCACAAAGACGACGGTGCGGGGGCGCTTGAAGCTGGCGAGGGTCTGGCGGCAGTGCTCCATAATCTCGTCTTCAACGGCTTTAGATTTTTCCACGCCCTTCTTGAGAATGACCACAGCGCGGGGTTCCTCGCCCCAGGTCTCGTCCGGCACGCCGATGACGGCCACGTCCTCTACCTTGGGGTGCTCGCGGATAACGTTCTCCAGCTCCTCGGGGGAGATATTCTCCCCGGCCCGTATAATCATGTCCGAGGAACGACCCGACAGGAAGTAGTAGCCCTCCTCGTCCACGTAGCCGACGTCCCCGGTATGCACCCAGCCGTCCTTATCGATGGTCTTGGCCGTCTTCTCCTCGTCCTTCCAGTAGCCGCTCATGACGCGCGGGCCGCGGGCCAGGATTTCGCCGACCTCGTTGGTGCCGAGCTTTTTACCATCATCGTCAACGACCTTCATCTCGACGTCGGCCATCGGCTTGCCGATGGAGGCCAGCCGCTGCAGTTTCTTTTCTCTCTCCGCCTCGGTGGCGCCGGTAATGACGTGGTCTTCCGGCCCCAGGGCGGTGATGGTGGAGGCCGTCTCCGTCTGCCCGAAGGCATTGATGAAGCTGACGCCGGGGAACTCCTCCAGCGCCTTGCGGATGACGGGCAGGGGCATGGGCGCAGCGCCGTAGGTAATCACCCTCAGGCTGCTCAGGTCATGCTTCTTGAAGTTGGGATGGTCGAGGAGCTGCTTGAGCATGGTGGGCACCATCATCGCCCGGTTGACCTTTTCCCGCTCCACCAGGGTCATCCATTCCTCCGGCTCGAACTGCCGCTCCATGACCAGTGTCCGGCCGCCGTAGATGGCCGCCATCATCGCCTGGATGCCGGCGACGTGGTACAGCGGCACGGTGAGGATATTGCTCTCGTCGGCCTCGGGGTCAGCCGGGGTAACGTTGTCCAGCACGTAGCTGCTGAAGCTGTTATGGGAGAGCATCACCCCCTTGGGGAAACCGGTGGTACCGGCGGTGAACATCAGGATGGTGGTATCCTTATCCCCGATTTCGGCCACGACCTCGTCGGCGGGAGAGGAGCTGATGATATCCTCGTAATAGAGCATACCGTCGTGCTTTTTCTCCAGGGAGATGAGGTGCTTGAGGGACTTGACTTCACCCTGGATGGACTGTATCAGGGGGAGATAGCGCTCGCCGACAATCACGGTGTTGGCCTCGGCGGTGTTAAGCATGTAGCTGAACTCCTTCTCCTTGGCCCGGAAGTTCAGGGGCAGGTAGATTCCCGCCATCTTGGCCACGCCGAAGTACGTTTCCACGCACTGGTTACAGTTGACCTGGATGAAAGCTACACGGTCGCCCTTCTGGACGCCCAGCTTCATCAGACCGTTGGCCAGGCGGTTCACCCGCTCGTTGAGCTGGCTGAAGGTGTACCTCTTGTCCTCGAAGACGATGGCCGCTTTATCCGGGCAGATGGCCGTGGCGATATTGAGAAAATCAGTCGTATTCACGCGATACCTCCAACGTAAGAATAAAGGTCACCAGAGAGTTATTTTAACCCAGATTAAGGGTTAAAATCAAACGGAGTACGATGTCCCGGTGCGGCCAGGCGTCTCAACGCCCCAGCCTATCTTTGACCCCCGCCACCACCGCGGACATGGCTTCCCCGGCTTTAGCCCGGATGACCACGGCCGCCCGGTGGTCCAGGGGGGTGGTGCTGAGGTTGACGATGATAAGCCTGGCGCCCGCCTCCACCGCGTAGAGCGGCATAAAGGCCGCCGGGTAGACCACCAGCGTCGACCCGATGACGATAAAGAGGTCGGAGGCCATGGCGCGGCGGCTGGCCTCCTGGAGCACGTCGTACGGCAGCTGCTCCCCGAACATGACGATATCCGGCTTGAGCATGCCCCGGCACTCGAGACACTCGGGGATTTCCTCGCCCCGGTCAAGGCGCGGCTTGATATCGCCCAGCGGGTAGCGGCGGCCGCAGCCCAGGCACAGCACGAACTGCATGTTGCCGTGCAGCTCGAAGACGCGGTCGTCGGGCACGCCCGCCTTCTGGTGCAGGTTATCGATGTTCTGGGTAATGATGCAGTCGAGCTTGCCCATCCGGTAGAGCTCGGCGACGGCGATATGGGCGGCATTGGGCGCCGCCTTGTCGGTGAGCACCCCTTCCCTGAGGATGCGCCACTGCTTGCGGCGGGAATCCGGGCTACTGCGAAACTTATCGATGGTGAAATCATCCGGGTCGAAGCGCTCCCAGATGCCCCCCGGACTGCGGAAATCCGGGATGCCGGACTCCGTGCTGATGCCGGCGCCGGTAAAGACCACCAGCTTTTGACTCCCCACGATGAGGTCGGCTGCCCGGGCTGCCAGTGCCTTTAATTCCTGGTTTTCCACCTATTCATTTTCCTTCCTGGCTAAAGCCAGCCGTTCGCCCAGCCTGGCCTCGAGCTCCAGCCCCCCGGCCAGGGGGAGGTCAAGCCCGCGGACGACGGCCTGCTTGGCGTATCTCACCGCAGTTTGTGGGTAAGATTTAATTTTTTCAGCGATTCTTTCCGCTTCCGGGAGGAGGTCGGCGCGGGGCACAACGCGGTTGACCAGCTTGAGACGGCGGGCCTCTGCGGCGGTCAGCCAGCGACCGCTCATCAGCATTTCCAGCGCCGCCGCTTTTCCCATCGCCCGGGGCAGGGTCTGGCTGCCGCCGGCGGCGGGGATAATGCCCAGTCCCGACTCCGGCAGCCCGAAGCGGGCCTCATCGGAGGCCAGCCGGATATCACAGCACAGCGCCATCTCGATGCCCGAGCCGAGCACGTAGCCGTGCATGGCGGCGATGAGCGGCTGCTCAAGGCTCAGGAAGCGGCCCCACACGTCCCGCTCCCAGCGCGCCTGCCGCGCGATTACCGGCGACGGCGCGGTGAGGAACTCGGTGAGGTCGGCGCCGGCACAAAAGGCCTTTTCCCCCGCCCCCTTCAGAATAACCACGTTGACGTCGGGGTCGTCACGTACGGCGCCCAGCACCTCGTAGAGCTCGTCCCTCATCCTGATGTTGTAGGCGTTGAGGGCTTGCGGACGGTTGAGGGTGATGTAGCCGGTGCCGTCTTTCTTTTCGTAGATAATGACTTCAAAGGCAGACATTCTTTATCTACCTCACTCCCTGTGTCCCCCTCTCCTGACGAGGTTTCACAGGAGAGGAGGAATGATATGGAAGAGGGGGCTTCGCCCCTCTTGAACTCCCTGTTACCGTCCCTTATACTTGGGGGGCCGCTTTTCCAGGAAGGCCCGGATGCCCTCGGTACGGTCGGCGGTGGTGTGGAGCAGGAAATAAAGGTCGGCCTCCAGTCGCAGACCCTGCTCCAGGGTCGTGTCCAGCCCCTTGTTGACCGCCTCCTTGAGGTACCTCAGGGCAACGGGGCCCTTGGCGGCGATGTCCCCCGCCAGCTTCTCGGTCGCCGCCGCGAGCTCGTCCGGTGGCACCACCCGGCTTACCAGTCCTATCTCCAGGGCTTCCCCGGCGCTTATAACGTCGGCGGTGAGGAGCAGCTCCAGGGCTTTCCCCCTCCCCACGATGCGGGGGAGTCGCTGCGTTCCTCCGTCCGCCGGGATACTCCCCCCGGCGACCGCTGGCAGGCCGAAGCGAGCCTGGCTGGAGGCAATCCGGATATCGGCGGCCAGGGCCAGCTCCAGCCCCGGCCCCAGGGCGTCGCCGTTGACGGCGGCGATGACCGGCCGGTCGATGGCGGCGATGGCCCCGGCGGGACGGCGGTCACCCGCTTCTCCGCCCCGGCAAAAAACGTCCCCGGACCCGGTCAGCGTTACCACGTAAATGTCTTCTTCCTGACTTATCCGCCGGCAGGCTTCCTCCAGCTCCTGCGCCATCGCCGGGTCGAAGGCGTTGCCGACCTCCCGGCGGTTGAGGATAATCCGGGCGACGTGTTTTTTCTTCGTGTAAATTATGGCGCTATCAGCCACGGTCCCCTCTCCCCAGCTGGCAGATTCCAGGCTAATCTTAAACCGGGCGTCGCGCCAGCGTCAAGCCGGACCCACCGGGCCGCTACTTGATAAATTACGCGGGTGATTGTATAGTTTAACAGATGCCTCTGCTGATAATGGAAGATTTCAAAGTTGTCATCCAGACCGACGCATCCCGGCTGCTGACCGCCATCCACGGAGTCCTTACCGAAGAAGGTATTACGTCATACCTCGTCGGCGGCTTCGTGCGGGATGTCCTGCTGGGACGCGCTACGGCCGATATCGATATCGCCGTGGCCGCCGATGCCCTGGCGGTGGCCCCGAAGGTCGCTAAAGCGCTCGGCGGTAAAGCCATAACCCTGGACGCCGCCAACGGCGTGGCCCGTGTCGTCCTGACCGGGAGCCGGTGGGAGATTGATTTCACCACGTTCCGGGGCAGCATCGAGGAGGACCTGGGGAGGCGCGACTTCACCATCGACGCCATGGCCATTGAGCTGGGCAAGGGGACGGATAGTTTCGACGCGGCGAGTATCATCGACCCTTTCGGGGGTCGTGACGACCTGCGCCGCGGCCTTGTCCGGGCCGTCGGCGATGCCACCTTCCGCGAGGATGCCGCCCGTCTTGTCCGGGCGGTGCGCCTGGCCGCGGAGCTTAACTTCACCATCGAAAGCGCCACGGAAGCGCTCATCCGGCAGGACTCCCGCCTCATCGGCGGGGTCGCCGGGGAAAGGGTCAGGGAAGAGCTGCTGCGGCTACTGGCGTTACCCGGCGCCGGTAAGAGGCTGGCCTACCTCGACGCGCTGGGACTGCTCACCGCCATCATCCCGGAGCTGGCCCCGGCCCGGGGGGTGGAACAGCCCAAGATTCATGTCTGGGATGTCTTCGAGCACTCCATTCAGACGGTGGCCGCCGTCGAGTTCCTTCTCCGCGAGACTCCCGGCGACTTCGCCGGGGAGGCGGTGCTGGCCCCGGTGCCGTGGTCGGACGAGATGAAGGAGCACTTCGACCGGGAAATCGGTCACGGCAGCACGGGGCGGTCGCTGCTCAAGCTGGCGGCACTGCTCCACGATATCGCCAAGCCCCGGACCAAGACCCTCGACGATGACGGCCGGGCGCGCTTCCTGGGCCACCCCCTCGAAGGCGCCGCCGCCGCCGCTGCCATCCTGGAGAGGCTGCGGTTCTCCAACCGTGAAATAAAGCTGGTGGAACTTCTCGTCAAGTACCACCTCCGGCCCCTGCAGATGAGCCACGAAGGCACCCCCACCCGCCGCGCCATCTACCGCTACTTCCACGATACCGGCGAGGCGGGGATAGATATACTTTTCCTGTGCCTGGCCGACCACCTGGCCACCCGCGGCCCCGGGCTGGATATGGACCAGTGGCAGGGCCACGCCCGCCTGACCGACTTCATCCTGACCAGCCGGGCCGGGGAAGAGGGACTGGTAACTCCGCCCCGCCTGCTTGACGGGCACGACGTGATGAAGGAATTCGGGCTGGACCCCGGCCCGAAGGTCGGAGAACTCCTCGAAGCATTGCGGGAGGCCCAGGCCGCCGGGGAGGTGACCACCCGCCAGCAGGCCATCGACTATGTACGGCGCCGGTTAGCCGGCGCCAGCAACACCGGGGAGAAACATGTCCAGAAATAATACCATCGTCCTGGTAATCATACTGGTAATCTTCGCCATTTCGCTGTGGGCCGTGCTGCCTATCCAGGGTGAAAGGTTCGGCCGGAAGGGCATGCACCTCGGCCTCGACCTGGTCGGCGGGGTGCACCTCGTTTACCAGGCCGACTTCCCCAGGGACGCCACCGCGGAGGAGAAGCGCGCCAATATGAACCGGGCGCTCATAACTATCCAGAGGCGCATCGATAAGTACGGCGTCAGCGAGCCGATAATCCAGCAGCTCGGGGACGACCGCGTCCTGGTGCAGCTCCCCGGCTTCACCGATATCGAGGCCGCCAAGCGGCTGGTGGAGCAGACCGGTTTCCTGGACTTCAAGGAGGTGGAGCTCGACGCCAAGGGACAGCCCGTCTACCTCCGTACCTACCTGGACCCGGCCCGGGTCAGTTATGTTGACGCCAGCGAGAAGGACGAGCGCGTTTTCGTCGATGAAGAAGGCACGTTCCTCACCTTCGTGGTCGAAGATAAAGACGCCGGCATACTATTCGTCGACGAGGAGGGCAAGAGCATCGACCGCGGAAAACTGGTATCGTATCCCAGCCAGAGCCTGTCCTGGATTCCGGCCCGGGGGGACAACGGCGCCCACCTGACCGGCGAGTTCCTGGCCGATACCGCGCCCACCATGAGCCAGGGCATCGCCCCCAAGCCGGAGGTCTCCATCGAGTGGAACGCTGCCGGCGGCGAACTCTTCGACCAGATTGCGCGCCGACTTTACAACTCGGGGGCCTACGGCACTCCGCAGCGGGCCCTGGGTATTTTCCTGGATAATATCCGCCTCTCCGCCCCACAGATACTGGAGCAGGCGTACCACGGCAGCGGCGTCATCACCGGCGACTTCACTCTGGCCGAGGTTGACGAGCTGGCCAACCTCCTCAAGTCCGGCGCCCTGCCCATGCCGCTGGCCAAGCCGCCCCTCTACCAGGAGAAGGTCTCCGCCACGCTGGGGGCCAACTTCATCCAGATGAGCTGGCTGGCCGGCCTCATCGGTATTATCCTGGTAATGCTCTTCATGGTTGCCTATTATCGGCTGCCCGGCTTCCTGGCCAGCCTGGCCCTGGTCTTCTATGGGGCGCTGGTGCTGGCCATTTTCAAGCTCTGGCCGGTCACCCTGAGCCTGGCCGGTCTGGGCGGCTTCATATTGTCCATCGGTATGGCGGTGGACGCTAATGTCCTTATCTTTGAGAGGATGAAAGAAGAGCTGCGCATGGGGCGGACCCTGGGCGCCGCCGTGGAGGCTGGCTTCAACCGCGCCTGGTCGGGCATCAGGGACAGCAACATCACCACCATTATCGTCTGCGTGATTCTCGTCTGGCTCGCCAGCGCCATCGTCGCCAGCGCCCCGGTCATGGGCTTCGCCTGGACGCTGCTTATCGGCGTGGCGGTCAGCATGTTCACTGCCATCGTCGTCACCCGGACGCTGCTCCGCCTGGTCATACACGGGCCGCTGGGCAAAAAGACCGCGCTGTTCATCATTGACAGGGGCAAGAAATGACGTTTGATATCATCGGCAAGAGGTTCCGGTACTTTCTTATCTCCGGGGTGGTTATCCTCATCGGCATTATCTCCCTGGTTACCTTCGGCCTGCCCTCCGGGATTGAGTTCAGCAGCGGCTCCCTGCTGACGGTGAGCTTCGCCCAGCCGGTGGCGCACGACGAGTTCAAGCAGGAGCTGGTGGACCTGGGGTACACGGACGCCATCATCCAGCAGACCCGGCCCGGCGAGTTTCTCATCCGCACCCACGAGCTGACCGACGAGGATAAGACGCAGATTGAGAGCGCGCTGGCGGCCCGCTTCGGGGAGGTGTCCGAGGCCTCGTTCTCCTCGGTATCGCCGATGGTGGCCACCGAGACGGCCAACAACGCCATCATCGCCGTGGCGGTGGCATCGCTGGGCATCCTGCTCTACGTTACCTGGGCCTTCCGCCGCATGCCCAAGCCCTTCCACTATGGCGCCTGCGCCATCATCGCCCTGGTACACGATGCCCTGGTGGCCCTGGGTATCTTTTCCATTCTCGGCGCTATCCTGGGCTGGCAGATCAACCTGATGTTCATTACCGGCGTCCTGGCCGTCATCGGCTACAGCGTCAACAACTCCGTGGTCATTTTCGATAGAATCCGGGAGAACCTGACCCGTGGCGTCGCCACCACCTTCGAGGCCGTGGTCAATAACAGCCTGGTGGAGACCCTGAGCCGCTCCATCAACACCAGCCTGACCACGCTCATCGTGGTGCTGGCGCTCTTTTTGTTCGTGGGGTCGACCATCCAGAACTTCGTCGTCGTCCTCATCATCGGCATCATCGCCGGCACCTTCAGCTCCGTGGCCATCGCCCCGGGCCTGCTGGTGGTCTGGGACAAGGGCGAGTGGGGCCGGTTTATTCCGTTTCGAGGACCTTCCCGGGAAAAATCCTAGCGGCGGGAAAGGATAATGTTTTCCGGCAGAAGCGGCGCAGCCAAGCTCTCTTTAATCGTCGTCGTCAGTCTGATAGTCCTCAAGGTGGTGGTGGGCATCATCACCGGCAGCCTCAGTATTTTGGCCCAGGCCGTTGACAGCTTCCTCGACCTCTTTGCCGTGAGCATCACCTTTATCGCCATCACCATCGCCGCCCGGCCCGCGGACGCGGAACACCCCTTCGGGCACGGCAAGGCGGAGAACATCGCCGCCATTGTCCAGGCGGTACTTATCTTCGTGGCCAGCGGCTCAATTATCTACTCGGCGGTGCGCCGCGTGCAGACTCACGCCGGACTGGAGCTCACCGAGGCCGGCATGGCCGTGATGGCCGTGTCCATCCTGGCCAGCATCTTCCTGGCCCGCCACCTGCTGCGGGTAGCCCGGCAGGAGGACTCCCTGGCGCTGGAGGCCAACGCCCATAATATCGCCGCCGATGTCTATTCCGCCGCCGCCGTGTTCGCCGGGCTGCTGGTGGTGCGCTTCACCGGGTTCACCATCGTCGACCCCATCCTGGCGGGGATAGTCGCCCTGTTCATCCTGAAGGTGGCCTTCGACGTGCTGCGGCACTCGCTCGGCGGGCTGGTGGACGTTAAGCTGCCGGAGGCGGAGGAGGAGACCATCAGGGCGGCCATCACCGAGCACTTCGGCGGGGAGGTGGTGGACTTCCACAAGCTGCGCACCCGCAAGGCCGGCAACCAGCGCTATATCGACGTGCACCTGGTCATGCCCAGGCACGTCAGCATTGAGGAGGCCCACCGGATGTGCGACCACCTGGAAAGGGACATCAAGCACCGCCTGGTACGCACCGACGTGACGATACACGTGGAGCCCTGCGACGGCACCTGCGAGGTGTGCAAGATTACCTGCGACGAGAGGAAGGACTAAACCGCCCCCACGTAGCTGATAATCCCCTTCACGATGAACTGCCCCCCGAAGTAGAGCAGCGCCAGGCTCAAGACGATGAAGACCCACTCCTGCGCCCGCTGCCCCCAGAAAGTGTGCGTTCTATAAACCGTGAACGATACCAGCGTCAGCCAGACGAGGTCGCACAGCCAGTGCACCACGATGAACAGGGGCAGGCCCCAGTTACCCACCGCGTTGAGGAAGCTCATCAGGAGCAGGCTGCCCACCGTCACCCACCACACCAGGAAGAAGGGGTTGAGCCCGCTCATGAAGATGCCGGCCATGAAGGCGTTGTAGCTCGTGTCCTTGCCCTCGCGGGCCAGCTTGCGCCGGACGCGGAAGAGCCCGTAGCCCATCCAGACAATCATGCCGCCCCCCACCACGCTCAATACCAGTTGCACGGTGATATGCTGGAAGAACTGCGCCAGCCCGAAGTAAACGAGAAGTATCAGCGGCACCTCGACGACGGCGTGGCCCAGGGATACCTGCACGCCGGCCCAAGGCGATTTCAGGCTCTTGGCCAGGGTCACGGTGAACATCGGCCCCGGCATCATCACGCCCGATAGTGAAGTCACGATTACCGTTCCAAGTGCCGCTAGCAAGACTACTCCTTTAAATAGGATTACGTTTCCATTATAACATCTGGAGTATTATTAATCTTGACTGTTTAAGAGCCCCACCCCCCTCGCGGCAGCCGCGGCTTAGCCCACGAGAATTACCACCCACCCCTCTGGATTCCGGCTTTCGCCGGAATGACAAAAAGGGTAATGGGGATAAAGTGGGATTTGAATTCTCTCTCAATCTTCCCCAAAAAGGGGAGTGCGCAGCCAGGAGGGCGTGAGCACAATAACACTTTCAGGGTCTATCGTGCCGGTGACTTCTATACTCTCACCGTCGAGCCACACCGTTATACCGAGCATATCTAAGGCAAGGCGCTTACCTTCAAAATCCAGTTCTGGCAATCGCTTCTGCATATCCTCAATAAAGCGTTCGAGACTCGGCACGTTGATAATGGCGTTCTGGCTGGCCTTAAGCTGTGCTTCCAGCTCGGTCTTTTGTGCCTTTAGTGTTTCCTTGGCCTTGTTTAGCCGCCTGTTTTCCGCCTCTACCTGGCTTTCAGGGAAGCCTTTTAATGCCCACTGTAAAAGCTGGTGCTGCTCGCGCTCAGCCGCCTTAAGCTGGCGCTCCACTTGTTTTAATTCGGTTTCCAAAGCACCGGCCTGGCCTACTGCCTGTTTTTCCTTTCCAAGTTCGGCAATAATCAGGTCGCGGTCGCCCAGATAAGCTGCCAGTTCGCCCCATACTATAGCCTCTAATTTATCGGCTTTCCAGCCCTTATTACAGCAGCGTTCAACCGGCGCATACACCCTTTTTCTACCAGCACACCTGTAAGTACGGTTGTTGGCCATCTCGCCCACATATACCCGTCCGCACCGGCGGCACCGTAAATGCCCCCGTAACAGGTACTCATGCTTACAGTTGCGCGATGACCTATCTCGGTTCAACTGTAGCTGCTTTTGTGCTTCGTCAAATACCTCTTGACTGATGATAGCCGGCGTAACGCCCGGTATCTCAATCCAGTCCTCTTTTGGTCGTGTAAACCGCTTTTTACCTTTGGCAGTCGTGAAAGCAAAGGTCTTACCCTTGTAGCAGGGATTAGTCAAGATTGCTTGTACCGAGCGCCTGCCCCAGATATTACCGCTCTTGGTGGGCGCATTAACCGCCCTCAGCCGGAACAGTATCTGGTTGGTGCTCAGTCCTTTATTGACCAACCATTCAAACATCTGGCGTACCCGGGACGCCTCGGCTTCATTTATCACACGCCTAGCCTCGCGTTCACCCTTGATAACTCTGACATAATCATAGCCATAGGTGATATGAAAGCCCCCGGCCATTCGTCCCTCACGTGAGCGGGCCTTTCTACCGCGCAGGGTAGCTTCCCGCCGCCGTTCCGCGTCCAGCTTGGCGGCAAAGCCCTTGATGTAGGTTATCAGCTTGCCAAGCTCGGTATTATCCACATCCT
>JBDRFW010000146.1:0-2288 GCA_043818415.1 Chloroflexota bacterium
CGGAAACGTCTGGCCGAATGAGGTGAGGTCGGTGACGATGGGCAGGAAATTTCGCCCGCCGGGACGGGTCACCCATATGCCGAGCGGTACCCCGATGAGTATGGTCAGGGTGCTGGAGATGCTGACCAGTTCCAGGTGTTCCGCGACCAGAATGAGCAGGCTGGCGCGGGGGTGAAGCACCTGCGATTCCTGCGGAAACAGGTATCTGAGGGATACTTCCCATATCCCCATATTGGCGATGAGGGCGATAAATGCCGCACTCAGTACCGTCAGGGTAACCCAGCGCCATGTCTGCCGGTGGCGCATGTTTTATTCCTCCCCCTCGGCAGTGGCCGCCTCGACATCGCTCAATGTTACCTCGCCGATAAGCCGTGAGTTCTCGTCCACCACCGGAATGTTCTTGAATCCCAGCCCGAGCATACGCGAAAGCGCCTCTCTCAACGTGGCGGAACGTGTCAGCGAGATTTCCTTTGCGTCCAGGGCATCCAGGGCTTCCTTAACCGAATTAACCTCGGAAAGATTTGCCCGGTCTATCCAGCCGAGCAGCTGTCCGTTGCTATCAGTTGCCCACGCGAACCGCCGATTGCCAAAGGTTGTTTCTGCTTCTTTAAGCGAGGCACCTATGGCTACCGATGGTGCCGGCCTGACAAAGTGTTCTACGCTGAGGCGGGAGAGCCTCTTGAGGGCACGGTCCGTCCCGACAAAGTCGTGGACAAACTTGCTGGCTGGCCGGGAAAGTATCGTCTCCGGTGTGTCGTACTGTACCAGCTTTCCCGCAGACATGATGGCGATGCGGTCGGCCAGCCTGATGGCTTCATCGAGGTCGTGGGTGACCAGAATGACCGTCTTCTTCACTGCCTGCTGGATGGCGACAAACTGGGCCTGCAACCTTTCCCGGGTCAATGGGTCAACGGCGCCGAAGGGCTCATCCATAAGCAGTATCGGCGGGTCGGCGGCTAAAGCACGGGCCACGCCAATACGCTGGGCTTCTCCGCCGGAAAGCTGATTGGGATATTTTACCGTGTACTCTGCCGGGGGGAGGCCAACGAGCGTCAGCAGCTCTTCGACCCGGCGGGCAATGCGTGACTTGTCCCAGTGCAGTAACTCCGGCACGGTAGCGATATTGGCGGCAACGGTGAGGTGGGGAAAGAGCCCAACACTCTGTATGGCGTAGCCGATGGACCGCCTGAGCTGCTCCGGTTTCACCTGTCCGGTATCCCTGCCATTGACCAGAATGCGCCCGGAGGTCGGCTCGATGAGGCGATTTATCATCCGCAAGGTGGTTGTCTTGCCGCAGCCGGAAGGGCCGATAAGGACACATACCTCACCCTCATTCACCTCAAGGGAGAGGTCGTTGACGGCCACCGTCAAGCCGTATTTTTTGGTAACTTTTTCCAGCCTTATCATAACGTTCCTACCGCCAGCCCTTTCGGCGTGCTGATGCGAACCACGGCCCGCATTACCGCGTCTATGACCAGAGCCAGGACGATGATTGGTATTGCCCCGAGTATAATGAGGTCGGGGGCAGCCTGCCCCAGCCCCTGAAAGACGAACCAGCCCAATCCCCCCGCCCCGATGAGCGCCGCCACCGCGGTCAGGCCCACCGCCTGTACCGAGGCGGTTCTGACTCCTTCCAGTACGAGCGGGGCGGCAAGCGGGACCTCAAGGCGGCGGAAGACCTGGTGTCGGCTCATGCCCATGCCCAGGCCGGCATCAATTACCGCCGGGTCAAGCTGACGCAGGCCGACAAAGGTATTTCTGACGATGGGCAGCAGCGAATAGATGACTAAGGCAATCAGCGCCGGTGTTGCACCCACGCCCCGAATGCCGAATTCGCGCAGGACAGGGAAGGCAAAAGATAAAGCGGAGAGTGGTGCGATGAGCAGTCCAAAGAGGGCAAGGCTGGGTATCGTCTGGGTGATGTTGGCGAAGTAGAAAATCGGCTTCTCAGCACGGCGACTTCGCGCGGCCCAGATACCCAGCGGGATACCGATGAGCGTGCCTGCCGTCACACTTCCCCCGAAAAGAAAGATATGCTTGATTAGTTCCTGCTGGAAACGTGACTCGCGCCCGAGAAATTCCTGAACTACGGATATACTGTTCAGCCCGCCGGTAAGCAGGAGAATAATAACCGCCGCCAGGCCGGTCCAGGCGATTACATTTTGCCAGACCTTGTCACCGTGCAGGCTCTGGCGGGCGGCGAATATCAGAACGTAGACAGCGGCAACGGTGATCCAGACGCCGGTGCTCAGGGAAACGCGGGCGAACTCCGGGCCGGTTGCGGTAAG